>JBKJTK010000406.1:0-6648 GCA_046590875.1 Chiayiivirga sp. | reverse complement strand
CAAGGCCGCAATGAAAGCCAGCGGCGTGGTGTTCGACAAGCTCTTCATCCGGCACTGGGATACGTGGGCGGATGGTCGCCGCAACCAATTGTTTACTGCAGCGATGGATGCGAAGGGCCTCGCCGCCGCGGAGCCAGTGAAAGTCAGCCGCGATATCGATGGAGATGTGCCCTCGAAACCCTTTGGTGATGCGACTGAGTACGCCTGGGCGCCAGACGGAAAATCGCTGGTGTTCAATGCCCGCATCGCCGGCAAGACCGAACCATGGTCGACGAACTTCGATCTGTTCCGGGCACCGGCGGATGGCTCGTCCGCGGCGGTGAATCTCACTGCGAGCAATCCCGCCTGGGACACCGGCCCGGTATTCAGCGCCGATGGCGGCACGCTGTATTACCGCGCGATGCAAAGCCCCGGCTTCGAGGCCGACCGCTTCGCGTTGATGGCGATGGATCTCGCCAGCGGCAAGACACGTGAGCTGACCAAGCGCTGGGATGCCTCGGCCGACGGCATCGTGTTGTCGTCGGATGGCAAGCGCATCTACACCACGGCCTATGAGATGGGTCGACACCCGTTGTTCGCGGTGATCATCGAGAATGGCGAAGTCGAAGGTATCGCCGGCGATGGAAAGATTGAAGGCTTCGATCTGCGTGGCGACACGCTTGCGTTTGCGCGCAGCACCCTGACAGGGCCGGCACAGTTGTTCGTCGCAAAAGCCGATGGCACCAGTGCGCGCCAGATTTCACACTTCAACGAAAGCCGATTGAGCGACGTGAAGTTCGGCGCCTTCGAGCAGTTCCGTTTTCCGGGCTGGAACGACGAAACCGTGCACGGCTACGTGGTGAAGCCGTGGAACTTCGAGCCCGGGAAAAAGTACCCGGTCGCCTTCATCATCCACGGTGGCCCGCAAGGTTCGATGGACAACAGCTTCCACTACCGCTGGAACCCGCAGACCTATGCCGGCCAAGGCTATGCAGTGGTCTTCATCGACTTCCACGGCTCCACCGGCTACGGGCAGAAATTCACCGATTCGATTTCGGGCGACTGGGGCGGCAAGCCGCTGGTCGATCTGCAGAAGGGCTGGACGCACGCGCTGGCGAAGTACGACTTCCTCGACGGCAGTCGCGCCTGTGCGCTCGGCGCCAGCTACGGCGGCTACATGATCAACTGGATCGCCGGCAACTGGAACGAAGGCTGGAAATGCCTTGTCAGCCACGACGGCGTGTTCGACGCGCGCTCCATGGGGTACAGCACTGAGGAACTGTGGTTCGACGAGTGGGAACACGGCGGCACGCCTTATGACAAGCCGGCGGACTACGAAAAATTCAACCCGGTAAACCACGTCGCAAAGTGGAAAGTGCCGATGCTGGTGGTGCAGGGCCAGCTCGACTTCCGCATCCCGGCCGAACAAGGCATCGCCACCTTCACTGCCTTGCAACGCCGCGGCATCGACTCACAGTTCCTTTACTTCCCCGACGAAAACCATTGGGTGCTGAAGCCTGCGAACAGCGTGCTCTGGCACGACACCGTCAACGCCTGGTTGAAGCGGCATATTGGGGGATGAGGCCTTCGTTGGCCTGGGATTGCGCTTTGCTGGTCGGGCACTTGACGTGCCCGACCACTTCACTCACTTCGCCAACACCTTCAACATCCGCTGATAGTCACGACGATAACTGCCTGCCAACCGCGTCTTTTGCGTAGCACTGAGAATCTTCCCCGAGACCTGGAAGAATTTCGTCTCTTCCTCGCGCAGGTGATGATGTACCTCGTGCGAGAGTTTCTTCGCAGCCTGACTCCAGGTCTCCGCTTCGGGATCGGCGTGTTGCAGTTTCTCCACGCATTCGTCGATCTCGTGGTGTTCGTGCAGGGCGTGGCGCGAGGCATCCAGCCCTGTGTCATCCATCAGGATCACTGCATAGAGAAACCGTTCCTCCGCCGCGGCGTGTGCCGCCAGTTCGATTCGCAGTTCCTTTTGCAGCGCTTCACGATACTTGCGGTCAGCACGCGCATGCGTGAGCTTGCGGCAAAGTTTTCGCTGACGTTCGTGGCTTTCGTGCAGTGCGTCGTAGATCGTCTCGGCCATCGTTTCTGCTCCAGATTGGGGTGGCTTTGCCTCGCCTTCAAGCCAAGGTCCGCACTCTTGGTTCGCGATTCCATTGCCGTGTCTTGGCTGCCTTGAGGAAGGATTTCGCGTCGCTCGCATCGACGACGCCCGCGTCGCGCGTGACGCCACCGGCCTTCAGCAATGCTTGCGCCCCGGCATCCGCGGCGATCGCTTTCAGGTGACCGAAGGCGTCTCGGACGAAGTCGACGGCGCAGGCTTCCTTCGAGAGCTTCTTGCCTGCATCCTCGGAGAGCACGATGGCCACGGCGTCGAACACGACGGAAGGTGTGCCCGCGAGCTGGCCATCGGCGGGGAGCTTCTTGCCGTCGGAGAGTTTCGCACCGCCGAGTTTCGGCGCCACGATCTTGACGACCGCGCCGGCCTCTTCGGCCGCCTTGCGCAGCGATTTGATCAGGATGGCATCGGAGCCATCGTCGATCAGGATGCCGACGCAGCGGCCCTCCAGCGTTTCCTTCATCTTGCCGATGATTTGCAGCGCGGGGGAGGGCTTCATGTCGAACGGCTTTGAGGCAGGTGCGGGTGCCGGTGGAAGCGCATCCAGGCCGAGACCGTTGGCGACGCGCTGCGCCAGATCCGCATCGATGTTGCGCAGGTGACCGACGATTGCCTCGCGCACATGCGGCGTGCCGACTTTCGATAGTTCAAACACCAGGGATGACGCCATGTGCGCCTGTTCAATTGCGGTCTGGCTACGGAAGAACATGCGCGGCTGGCTGTAGTGGTCGGCGAAACTTTCGGCACGGATGCGGCCTTTTGAGCCGTCCTCGCTCGCTTCAGCGGCACTGCGGAACCCGGCCGGCGTGGCGCGCGGTGAGCTCGGGTCGAGAGAACTGGGTTCGTAGTTGACCCGGCCTTTGGGCACCGACATCTGCATGTGTCCATCGCGCTGCAGATTCGCGAACGGACATTTCGGCGCGTTGATCGGCAACTGGTGGAAATTCGGCGAGCCCAGGCGCGAGAGCTGGGTGTCGAGATACGAGAACAGGCGGCCTTGCAGCAGCGGATCGTTCGAGAAATCGATGCCGGGAGGGATATGCGACGGACAGAATGCCACCTGCTCGGTCTCGGCGAAGAAGTTGTCGGGCCAGCGGTTCAATACCATTCGACCGATCACGGTGAGCGGCACAAGCTCTTCAGGAATCAACTTGGTCGCGTCGAGATGGTCGAATGGAAACGCGTCGGCCTGCTGTTGCGAAAACAACTGCACCGACAGTTCCCATTCCGGGAACGCGCCAGCCTGGATCGCGTCGAACAGGTCGCGACGGTGGAAATCGTTGTCGGCACTTTGCAGTTTCACGGCTTCGTCCCACACCGTGGATTGCAGGCCGAGCGTTGGGCGCCAATGGAACTTGACGAAGGTGGATTCGCCCTTCGCATTCAGCAATCGGAAGCTGTGTACGCCGAAGCCTTCCATCATGCGCAGCGAGCGCGGGATGGTGCGATCGGACATCGCCCACATGATCATGTGGAACGCCTCAGGCGTCAGCGAGATGAAATCCCAGAACGTGTCGTGCGCGCTGCCGGCCTGCGGAAAGCCCCGGTCGGGCTCCATCTTCACCGAGTGCACGAGATCCGGAAACTTCATCGCGTCCTGGATGAAGAACACGGGGATATTGTTGCCCACAAGATCCCAGTTGCCTTCCTTGGTGTAGAACTTTACCGCGAAGCCGCGCACGTCGCGCGGGGTGTCGACCGAGCCGGCACCGCCTGCCACCGTTGAAAAGCGGCAAAACAATGGCGTCTTCTCGCCGACCTCGGTAAGGATGCGGGCCGTGGTGAATTTTCCGAGCGACTTGGTCAACTCGAAGAAACCGTGGGCCGCGGAGCCACGCGCATGCACGATGCGTTCGGGAATACGTTCGTGATCGAAGTGGGTGATCTTCTCGCGGAGAACGAAATCCTCCAGCAGCGTCGGGCCACGCGGTGTGGCACGCAACGAATTCTGGTTGTCCGAGAGCGGAACGCCTTGATTCGTGGTCAGCGGCGGATGTTTGCCACCGGCCTGTTGCTGCAACTCGCCCCCGTTGCCGCGGGATTCACGGGTAGCGGAGGACGACAGCGACGCGCGGGGCGCTTTGGGGGACTTCTTCTTCGTTGCCATGGAAACGCTCCGTGGTTGAGAACGAGGGTCCCCCGACCACCGGCTCGGCCGACACTATGCCAAGCGATAAGTTAATAGAATGTTTACAAGCTCTCGTCGGCCGTGAGATCGCAAGGTTCGCGACGCCATTGATCCCGCGAGAAACCGGCAGGATGCTTGCCATCACCGCTACACCATCCTCACCTCCTTCGACAGGCTCAGGACAGGCCAAGCCTCTCCAGGAAGGAGAGGGCGAAGCTCGGAGTCACATCACATTCGGTTCGCTGAAAGCCTCGATCTCGCCCGCGAAGGCTTCGATCGGGACGCAGCTGCAGAAGATGTTCTTGTCACCGTAGACATTGTCCACGCGCGCGACCGGCGGCCAGTATTTCTGCTGTCTCAGCACTGCCAGCGGGAAGGCGGCCAATTCGCGCGGGTAGGCATGCGTCCACTCGCTGGCGCTGACCGCGGTCGCGGTGTGCGGCGCGTGCTTCAGTGGATTGTCCTCGCGGTCGAGCTTGCCGTCTTCGATCGCGCGGATCTCGTCGCGGATCTGGATCATGGCGTCGATGAATCGGTCGAGCTCGTGCTTCGACTCGCTCTCGGTGGGTTCCACCATCAAGGTGCCCGCGACCGGAAAGCTGAGCGTCGGGGCATGGAAGCCGAAGTCGATCAGCCGCTTCGCCACATCTTCGGCGCCGATGCCGGTGGCGTCCTTGATCGGGCGCAGATCGAGGATGCATTCGTGCGCGACCAGACCGTTGCGACCGGTGTACAGGGTCGGGTAATGCGGGGCGAGGCGCTTGGCGATGTAGTTGGCATTGAGCAGGGCGACTTGCGTGGCTTTGCGCAAGCCGTGATTGCCCATGAGCGTGATGTACATCCATGAGATCGGCAAAATCGAAGCGCTGCCGAAGCTGGCGGCGCTCACCATGCCCACGTCGCCTTCGCCGTCCAGCGTCTTCGGCAGGAACGGTGCGAGGTGTGCCTTTACCGCACATGGTCCGACGCCGGGGCCGCCGCCGCCGTGCGGAATGCAGAAGGTCTTGTGAAGATTGAGGTGCGAGACGTCCGAGCCCCACTTGCCGGGTTTGGCGACGCCGACCAGCGCATTCATGTTGGCGCCGTCGGTGTACACCTGTCCGCCGTGCTGATGGACGATGTCGCAGATGCGAACGATGTCCTCCTCGAACACGCCGTGCGTGGACGGATAGGTGATCATCAGCGCCGCGAGGCGCGCACTGTATTTCTCCGCCGCGCGGCGGATGTCGTCGATGTCGACATTGCCGTTTCCGTCGCACTTGGTGACGACCACGGTCATGCCGCACATCTGCGCCGAAGCCGGATTGGTGCCGTGCGCGGATTCGGGGATCAGGCAGATGTCGCGATGACTCTCGCCGCGCGAGCGGTGGTACGCGCGGATCGCGAGCAGGCCGGCGTATTCACCCTGCGCGCCGGAGTTGGGTTGCAGGCTGACCGCATCGTAGCCGGTGCATTCGACCAGCATCGCTTCCAGTTCATCGATCAGCTGCTCGTACCCTGCGGTCTGCTCGCGCGGGGCCAACGGATGGATATTGCCGAACTCCGGCCAGGTCACCGGGATCATCTCGGCGGTGGCATTGAGCTTCATGGTGCAGCTGCCGAGCGGGATCATGGTGCGATCCATCGCCAGATCCTTGTCGGCGAGCGCGCGCATGTAGCGCAACATCTCGTGTTCGCTGTGGTGGGTGTTGAACACCGGATGCTGCAGGAAGTTCGAGGCGCGACGCAGGCTGGCGGGCAGGGCGTCTTCGGTGGTGGCATCGAGCGAATCGATATTTTCAATCTCCGCGCCAAACAGGCCGGCCAGACGCATCACGTCCTCGCGCGTCGTGGTCTCGTCCAGGCTGAGGCCGATGCTATCCGCGTCGATGCGACGCAGGTTGATCCTCGCATGCGAAGCGCGCTGGTGCAGTTCGGCAGCGTCGACCTTGGCGATGTGCAACGTGTCGAAAAAATCGGTGCCAACCGTGAGGCCGGCCCGACGCAGTGCGCCAGCAAGAATCGCGCTCAGACGGTGCACGCGGCGCGCGATGCGAATCAAGCCATCAGGGCCGTGGTAGACCGCGTACATGCTCGCCATTACCGCCAGCAGCACCTGTGCGGTGCAGATGTTGGAGGTCGCCTTCTCGCGTCGGATATGCTGCTCGCGCGTCTGCAGCGTCAGGCGATAGGCGGGCTTGCCTTCGGCATCGATCGAGACGCCGATCAAGCGGCCGGGCATCGAGCGTTTGAACGCATCGCGACAGGCCATGAAACCCGCGTGCGGACCGCCGTAGCCGAACGGTACGCCGAAGCGCTGCGAATTTCCGATCGCGATGTCCGCGCCCCATTCACCCGGTGCGGAAATTAGGGTCAACGCCAGCAGATCGGTGGCCACCGCCACCAGGCCGCCGCGCGTGTGCAC
>JBKJTK010000392.1:0-4616 GCA_046590875.1 Chiayiivirga sp. | reverse complement strand
GCTGGAGCGAGCCGCGGATGCCGGTGACGACGACCACTTCCGGTTCCGGCTGCGCTGCCTGCTGGGCTTGGGCCTGCAAGGACACGCTCAATACCAGCATGGCGACGGCGGACGCGGCCGGCGTCAGACGGTTGACACCTGGTGTGCGGACCTGCTTGCTGGCTGCTGCCTGATTCTGCTTCATATGTTTCCCCTGGATTGTGGCCTCGCTCCGAAGCCTGTTCATTATTCGGCACGTCTTTTTTGTACTACCGGTACAACCACCTCTAAAACCAATCTAACGCCAATATACTCCAGTGCAATACCAGAGTACTACCAATTTCGATATTAATTTTGTATGCCAAATGGTCATCGGCATCGATGTTTCATAGGAGAACCAAAGTGGTCTGCTCGCTTAAGACCATTTGGAATCGTTCCCACGGGGCGTGATGCTGTTTCCGGTCTTTTTTTGGTATTATCTGAAGCGGCTATACTGGCCAAAAGAAAAGTGTGGCAAGAACGCACCACTTTTCACCCACGAAAGGCGTATTGGTATGACTTCACTTGTCCACATCATGCAAAACCTGGCGCAGACGAGCAGCTTGCCGCTCTACCAGCAATTGCAGCGTGCCCTGCGCGAAGCGATCGACAAGCGTGTTTTCGGCCCGGACGAGGCGCTGCCGGCGGAGCGCCAACTGGCGACCGACCTGGCCGTCTCGCGCATCACGGTGCGCAAGGCGATCGATGGCCTGGTCAGCGAAGGCTTGCTGGTCAAGCGGCCCGGCTCGGGCAACTTCATCAATACCAAGGTGGAAAAGAATTTCGCCAAGCTGACCTCGTTCTCCGAAGACATGCGCGCCCGTGGCCGCACGCCGCACAGCGAATGGCTACGCAAGTCCGAGGGCACGGTGACGCCGGAAGAAGCGCTCACGCTGCGCTTGAGCCCGGGCACGCCGGTGTACCGCTTTCATCGCCTGCGCTTCGCCGACGATGCACCGATGTCACTGGAATACGCGACGATCGTCGCGTCCTGCCTGCCTTCGCTCGACTCGGTCGACAACTCGCTATACGAGGCATTGGAAAGCGCAGGCAATCGTCCGGTGCGTGCGTTGCAACGTTTACGCGCGCTGGTGCTGCGCTCCGAACAGGCGAAGCTACTCGATGCCCACGAAGGCGACGCAGGTCTGCTGGTGGAACGCGTCGGGTTTCTGCGCGATGGACGCGCGGTCGAGTTCTGCCAGTCGTACTACCGCGGCGACACCTACGACTTCGTCGCCGAACTCTCCACCGAATGAGGCACCCGATGAGCACGCTGCTGTTTCGCGAGGCCGCCGAGTCCAGCGCGGTCGTCGGCACCCAGTTCGCGCGCAATGCGGTAGCAGCACGACGTCTCGGCGAATTGCTGCGCGCCCGTCCACCACGCGCGGTGATCACCTGCGCGCGCGGCAGCAGCGACCACGCCGCCACCTACGCCAAGTATCTGATCGAAACCCGCACGGGCGCGGTGGTGGCCTCGGCCGCACCGTCGGTGACGTCGGTGTATCACGCGAATCAGGACCTGCAGGGCTGCTTGTTCATCGCGATCTCGCAGTCGGGCAAGAGCCCGGATCTGGTGTCGTCCGCACTCGCCGCGCGTCGCGCCGGCGCCACCGTGGTGGCGCTGGTGAATGCCGAGGATTCGCCGTTGACGCAAGCCGCCGAGCACGTGTTTCCCTTGTGCGCCGGACCGGAGCGCAGCGTGGCGGCGTCGAAGAGTTTCATCGCCTCGCTCGCGGCGATCCTGCACCTGGTTGCGGCGTGGACCGACGCGCCGGTGCTGCGACGCTGCATGGATGAAGCACCGGAGCTGCTGGCGGAAGCCTGGGATCTGGACTGGAGTCCGGCGTTGCAGTGCTTGCAGCCGTCGAGTCATCTGTTCGTAATCGGCCGCGGCCTCGGTCTCGGCGTGGCGCAGGAAGCGGCATTGAAATGCAAGGAAACCTGCGGTCTGCATGCCGAGGCATTCAGCGGCGCAGAAGTGCAGCACGGTCCACAAGCGCTGCTCGAAGGCGCATTCCCGGCCTTGATGCTGGTGCAGGATGACGAAGCCCGCGGCGGCCTGCTGACGCTGGCGCGGGAGCTGGTGGAACGCCGCGTGCAGGTGATGATCGCCGGCCCTGAGGTGCGCGGCGCGATCAATCTGCCCACGCTGATCACGCATCCGGCACTGGAGCCGCTACTGATGGCACAAAGCTACTACCGCCTGGTGAATGCGCTCGCCCTCGCGCGAGGCCGCGATCCGGACCGTCCGCCGCATCTGAAGAAAATCACCGAGACACATTGATGCGGACGGCGCTCGCCAATGGCCGTGTGTTGACCGACGCCGGCTGGGTGCAGGATCGCACCGTGCTGCTGCGCGACGGCCGGATCGAGGCGATGGTCGTGGCCGATGATCCGCGCTGCCATGAGGCGAAGACGCACGATCTGCAGGGCCAATGGTTGCTTCCAGGCTTCATCGATGTGCAGGTCAATGGTGGCGGCGGCGTGCTGTTCAACGACGATCCGAGTGCGCAGACGATTGCGACGATCGCGCGCGCGCATCGCCGCTTCGGCACCACCTCGCTGCTGCCGACCCTGATCAGCGACGACACCCGTCAGATCGCGCGCGCGATCGAGGCGGCCCGCGCCGCGCTGGCGCAGCGCGTCCCGGGTGTCATCGGCATCCACATCGAAGGCCCCTGCCTCAACGAGATGAAGAAGGGCGCGCACGACGCCGACAAGTTCCGCGATCTGGACGCGGGCGACATCGCGTTGCTCTCGTCGCTTCACGAGGGCAGCACCGTGGTCACGCTGGCGCCTGAGATGACCTCGCCCGCCACGATCGCCGCGCTCGCCGCGAACGGCGTGCGGGTCTCGGCCGGACACACGGACGCGACCTATGCCGAATTGCAGGTCGCACTGGATCACGGCGTCACCGGCTTCACTCATCTGTTCAATGCGATGTCACCGCTCGGCAGTCGCGAACCGGGTGCGGTTGGCGCGGCACTTACGCACGCGGAAAGCTGGTGCGGCATCATCGTCGATGGTCACCACGTCGATCCGGTGGTGCTACGCCTGGCGCTGGCGTGCAAGCGTCATGACCGTTTCATGCTGGTCACCGACGCGATGCCAAGCGTCGGCTGCTCACAGGATCACTTCATGCTGCAGGGACGACGCATCGAGGTGCGTGACGGTCGCTGCATCGACGCGAACGGCACGCTGTCCGGATCGGATCTCGATATGGCGACCGCGGTGCGCAATGCGGTCGCGATGCTGGGCCTTGCGTTGGAAGACGCGGTGCGGATGGCCAGCACCTGGCCCGCGGAATTCCTCGGCCTCGGGCATGAGCTCGGCCGGATTGCGCCGGGATACCGGGCCAATCTCGTGCTGGCCGATGCGTCCATGCATGTACTGCAGACCTGGATCGATGGCGAGGTCGGCTGACCACGCGCGTCGCTCGCGCAGCGAACCGCGCCCAAAGAACGAACCCCGGCGCGGGGCCGGGGTTCGTGTTTTTCATCAGTGCAGACTCGACCTCAGAACGTGACGCTCCAGCTGTTGATGTAGCCGACATCGCCACCGGCGTTGTCGTTCACCCTCATCTTCCAGATGCCGTTCAAGGCCTCGGTCGACAGGTTCAGCGTGACCGTCTTGTTGATGTTGTCGGTGCCAGCACCGGTGCGGTTGTGAATGTTGTAAAGCGAACCATCCGGCGCCACCAGATCGACCTTCAGGTCACCCTGGTAAGTGTGCACGATCGCCACCGTGACCGAAGCATTGCTCGGCGCGTTGCCGGTACGGCCGGACACCGTGATCGGGCTGTCCGTGGTGACGTTGTCACTGATCGTGAAGTCGGCCGTATTGCTGTAGGTTTGCGTACCACCACCGCTGCTGGTGATGCCGTCGAGCGTCGTCGCGCCGGTGCCCGCAGGATCGAGCCAGTTGCTCAGGCGCGTGGCGCTGCTGCCGCCGCCGGTCCACGACACGGACAGACGACCGTAGTAATCGCTGCGGTTGCCGCCGGTCGCACTGCACGAGGATGGACCGCCATGCAGCTGGCCGATGATGCGATTCTGCGGCGAGAACAGCGGCGAACCCGACGAACCGCCTTCGGTAATGCCGCCCGTCGCCTGCCAGAGCGCACGGATATGGCTGCCGTTACCCGGCACCGCCGGATTGTTGTAACTGGTGGTGGTGGTCGCAACGGTCGAGTGGCTGATGCGCTTTTCGGCGACGGCCGGGTGATGAATGCCGGTGGCACCGGTGAAATTTCCGGTGCTGCGATCCCAGCCGCTCCAGTACAGGTTGTAGGCGGAATTGGCGGCAGTGTCGAGCCGGATCAGCGAGAAGTCCGAGGCCGCATTGTTGGCAAGGACCGTGGCGCCGCTCTGGTTCTGATCCAGCCGGCCATTGCCCACGCCGCCGCTCGCAGCGCTGCCCGGCGTGCGGCAGGTCGTGTTCTGGAAGTTCCAGTACACCACGATGCTGGCCGTGTCCGAGGCGGTGTTCATCGAGCAGTGGTGGGCCGTGAGGAAATACATCGCACGGTTGTTGTTGGTGTTGTTGATCAACGAGCCACTGCAGTAGTCGACACCGGCGCGTGTATACGCACCCACGCC
>JBKJTK010000153.1:0-3473 GCA_046590875.1 Chiayiivirga sp. | reverse complement strand
ACCTTAAGCCTCGTCATCCCCGCGACTGTGAGCGCAGCGAGCGAACGGCGTAGCCGGCCCGAAGGGCGAGCGCGCAGCGCGAGTAAGGCGGGGATCCAGTGACTTGAGCTCTACCTGGAGTGCCTCACGTCACTGGGTTCCCGCTTTCGCGGGAAAGACGATCTGGGAGGATTGGCCTGAAGGTATTGCCATTGGGGTCATAGCCGCATGCTTTCCGCTGCAATGAGACTGGGTGGGCGAAAGACGCGGTCGGGTGCGATCCTATGGGCAGCCCTGACGGCGATCTGGCGCCAGTCGTAGTCGCGCCCACCACACAAGGTCCTTATCCCATGCGCCTTTTCTTTCCACTGATTTCGCTGATGGCGGCCCTGGCCACGATCGTGCCGGCCGCGCAGGCGCAAGTACCCGCCGCACCCCTGTCCTACCAAGGGAAAACCGTGCTGGTCACCGGTTCCACCGATGGACTCGGGCGCGAACTGGCACGCGCCCTCGCCGCCGAAGGTGCCCACATCATCGTGCACGGCCGCAACGTGGAACGCGGCCAGGCACTGGTGGAGGAAATCGAGAAAGCGGGCAAAGGATCCGCACGATTCTTCGCCGCCGATTTCGCGTCGCTCGAGGCCGTGAAGGGCTTCGCCGATACCGTGTCGAAGGAGTATCCCAAGCTCGACCTGCTGGTGAACAACGCGGGCATTGGCGTCTTCGGCGACAAACCGCGCAGCGCCAGCGCCGATGGCCATGAGCTGCAGTTTGCCGTCAACTACCTGGCGGGTTGGGTGCTGGTGCATCAGTTGCGCCCCGCCCTGGAAGCCGCTGCCCCGTCGCGCGTAATCAACGTCGCCTCGCTCAGCGCCGAGCCGATCGATTTCAGCGACGTGATGCTGGAACAACCGGGCGCCCACAAGCGCGGCTACGGACAGAGCAAGCTGGCGCAGGTGATGATGACCGCCGAGATCGCACCCGAGTTTGCGACGCGGGGTATCACCATGATCGCCGTGCATCCCGCCACCATGATGGATACGACCATGGTCAGGGGCGCAGGCGTCGCGCCGCGGACCACGGTGGATGAAGGACGGGCCGCCGTCATGGCCCTGATCCGCTCGCCCACGCTCACGGTCGGTGCTTTCTACAACGGCAGCATGCTCGCCACACCTCACACGCAGGTCGCGGATGCCGAGGCGCGTGCCCGGTTGCGCGCGCTGAGCGCGAAGCTCACCCGCGTGCCCTGAGGTCGCGAACCCTGACTCAGGTCGCCTGCGCCAGGAAAACAGAAGTTTGCTCCGCCGTACTCTGACGACAACGGCTTCCGTGAGGTCTCCCGATGCAAAGCAACAGCGGTCTGAGGCAGTTCGTCAGGCTTGTTCTGGCGGCGTTGCTTCTGGGCCAGTCCGCGATGGCCGATGCGAAGCGGTTGACATTGCGCTTCGAGATCAATGGCCAGTCGCGCACCGTGCTGGCCTTCGTGCCCGACCGCAGAAGTGTGGAACCGACGCCCCTGGTGGTGGTGTTTCATGGACGCGGCGACGACAGCACGCCGTTCGCAACGGCGGTCAAGCTGCACACGGATTGGCCCGAGGCGATCGTCGCCTATCCGCGAGGCGAGACGCTCGAGTCGGTGCCGATGCGCGGGTGGCAGTACCGGCGCGGCCAGTTCGGCAATCGGGATCTGCAACTGACCGACCAGCTGCTGGAGGAGATGGCCAGGCGCTACGGCACTCGACCGGACAGCACGTATGCCGCAGGGTTTTCGAACGGCGGACATTTCGTTTTTCTGCTGTTGGCCGAGCGCCCGCAGGCATTCGCGGCGTTTGCCGCGATCGGCGCGGTCCAGCCCGCGTACGAAAACGATGCGGCACCCAGGCCGCTGCTGTATCTCTTCGGCCGTGGCGAGGATCGCGAGTATCAGGACGATTGGGCCAGCACGGTCGAGGCTCTCAGGCGCCACAACCGCACCCGCGGACCGCTCGTGGACTTCCTGAGCTGCTGCAAACTCCTTTCCGCGGGTCCAGGGGGAGCACCGCTGGTTTTCGGTACCTACAACGCCGGCCACATCTGGCCCGCCCAAGGCAACGCGTGGCTGATGGAATTTTTCAATCATCCCGGGATGCTTCCACCTGCAGCAAGCGAATGATCGTGCCGCACGTGGGTGCGGGCGCGCAGGTGGAAGATGTCTTGTTCGCCTGGCCGATCACCGGTCACTATCGTCACCTGCACCATTGTCATCTGTCCCCGGAGACTCGCCCATGAAACACGCCCAGTACTCGCAACGCGGCCCCATTCCGCAGGACGTCATCGACGCGGTCGAATTCACCCTGCCGCCCCTGGGCGAAGGCCAGGCGTTGATCGAAGTGCTGGCCGCGCCGATCAATCCTTCCGATGTCCTGACGCTGACCGGCCAGTACGGCATGTTGCCGCCGCTTCCGGCGGTGGGCGGCAATGAAGGCGTCGGGCGCGTGGTGGAACTGGGTCCGAACACAGCGGGACCGAAGCTCGGCCAGTCCGTGCTGTTGCCCGTGGGTTGCGGCACCTGGAGCTCGCACGTGGTCGCTGATGCGGCACGCCTGCTGCCGCTGCCCAATGGCGCTGATGCGAAGCAACTCTCGATGATGACGGTGAATCCACCCACCGCCTTGCTGATGCTGAGGGACTTCGTCGACCTGCAGCCGGGCGAATGGGTGATCCAGAACGTCGCCAATTCCGGCGTCGGCACTTACCTGATCCAGCTGGCGAAGCTGCGTGGTTTCAAGACCGTGAACATCGTGCGGCGAGAGTCTGCGATCGCGGCGGTTCGCGAACTCGGCGCGGATGTGGTGCTGGTCGACGGCGAGAAGCTCGCCAAGCGTGTGGCCGAAGCCACGGGCGGGGCGAAAATCCGGCTCGGCATCGATGCGGTCGGTGGCGGCGCCACGGACCGGCTCGCGACCTGTCTTGCCGAGCGCGGCGTGTTGGTCAACTACGGTGCCATGAGCGGCGAGCCCTGTCAGGTGTCGCCGGGCTCGTTCGTGTTTCGCGATATCACCTTGCGTGGTTTCTGGCTCTCACGCTGGTTCAAGGAAGCGACAGCGGAGCAGCGTCAGACGGTTTTCGGCGAGGTCGCCACGCTGATCGCCCAGGGCAAGCTGCATGCGCGCATCGCGGCCACCTACCCGGTCGAACGGATCAAGGACGCCGTGGCGGCGGCCGCCTCAGGCGAACGCGACGGCAAGATCCTGCTCGTTCCGACCGGATGATGTCCGGTTCGGACCGTCGGATCCCGTAACCCTGTCCGGTCGGCGCAGCGATCCGCGTTTTCACCTGATGAACCGCCATTGCGGCGGAACAGCCACTGTCACGGGGAACCCACATGAAACGCGCTATCCGCATCTCGCCGGCCGTGGCCGGTATGGTCCTGATCTTGTCCTTGCCTTCACTTGCAGCGGCCGAGTCGACCGGCTCGGGATACTTCCGCATGGCCGACAACAAGCAGGAGTACA
>JBKJTK010000114.1:0-2892 GCA_046590875.1 Chiayiivirga sp. | reverse complement strand
CTCGACGAAATCGAGACCTGCCTGTTGAGCGCCGATGTCGGCGTCAGTGCGAGCTCGATGCTGATCGAAAACCTGCGCCGCCGCATGCATCAGCGCGAGTTCGCCGATGCCGGCGTGCTGCTGCGTGCACTGCGCGCGGAAATGCTGGCGCTGATAGAACCCGTGGCCCAGCCGCTCAACGTCGATGCCGGTCCGCGGCCGTTCGTGATCCTGACCGTCGGCGTCAACGGCGTCGGCAAGACCACCACGATCGGCAAGCTCGCGCGGCGCTTTGTGGAGGAACGCAAGCAGGTGCTGCTGGCCGCCGGCGACACCTTCCGCGCCGCTGCCGTCGAACAACTCAAGACCTGGGGCGAACGCAATGGTGTCGCGGTCATCGCGCAAGCCTCCGGTGCCGGCTCCGGGGCAGACCCGGCATCGGTGATCTTCGATGCGCTTCAGGCCGCGCAGGCACGCAATGCGCATCTGTTGATTGCCGATACTGCCGGACGTTTGCACACGCAATCGGGTTTGATGGACGAACTGTCAAAAATCAGGCGGGTGCTGACCAAACTCGACCCGACCGCGCCGCATGAAGTGCTGCTGGTGATCGATGGCACGACGGGGCAGAACGCGATCAATCAACTGCGCCAGTTCCACGCTGCGGTCGGCGTCACCGGCCTGGTCGTCACCAAGCTCGACGGCACCGCCAAGGGTGGCGTGATCTTCGCGCTGGCGCGCGAATTCGGAATACCGATTCGGTTTGTGGGTTTGGGAGAGAGCGTGCACGATCTACGCGCCTTCGATCCGCACGCCTTCGTGGATGCGCTGCTTCCGGAGTCGCTGTCGGCCGAATGAAAACTGCCGCGCCGCGCAAGCGTCGTCGCTGGGTCTGGCTGCTCGGCCTGAGTGTTCTCGTCGTCGTCGGCTGGTTCGCGCTGCGCGCTTTTCTTCAACCCGAACGACTTAGCGCCTTCCTGCTGCAAAAGGCCGAAGCCGCCACCGGACTGACCCTCGCATTGGATCGGCCTGCCGACGTCGGCTTATGGCCAGACCTGCACCTGGTACTGCATGGCCTGACGGCGCGCGCGCCGAACGACGACACCCCGATCCTGAAGGGTCATCGCATCGAGATCGTCCTGCCCTGGTCGGCGCTGCGCGGCGACACCTTGCGCCTGCGCGAACTGCGTCTGACGCCCGTGACGCTGGACATAGACGCCTTGCTGCGCTGGCTCGACACCCGCGCCGAAATGGGGCCGCCCGCACCGCTGCATCTGCCGCAGCTGGACGCCGGAATCGTGGTGTCGCGGAGCCGCATCACTTACGGTGACTGGGCGCTGGCCGACGTCAACCTGGACCTGCCAGGACTTCGCAACGGCGAGCCCTCGACGGCGAGGATAAGCGCCATCTTGTCCGGACCCGATTTCAGTTTCCCTTTCAGCCTTGTGCTGCTTTTCGATGCGCAACAGACCGGCAACGAAATTCGCCTCGACCCGCTCGTTGTGATGGCGCGAGATACGCCGCAATCCGATCCGTGGTTCGAGCTCAAAGGCCGCGTCGCGCTCACTCATCCGCAGAGCCTGCGCTTCAACTTCGAGGCAAGCCTGCCGCAGTGGCGCGCCGAATGGCCGACCCTGCCTTTGCCTGATGCGTCAGACGGCTCGGGCGTAACGCTGAAGCTCGACTACGCAGGCACTCCCCAGCTGCAGGGCCGACTCGAGCTGCACCTGAGCCGTGGCGACGAAAGCATTGCTGCAACGCTGGAACTGGACGACATACTGGCCTGGATCGACGAGCCACAGGCGCACCCGTTGCCGCCGCTGCGCGGCACCGCGACCGCAGCGCGCCTGCAATTCGACAGCATCGAGTTGCGAGGCGTCAGCGTCCGCATCGACGACAATGCGCCGGCAGCGAAAACAGATAGCGATGCCAAGCCCTGACCTTGCCACCACGCTGCTGCACTGGTACGACCAGCACGGCCGCCACGACCTGCCCTGGCAACATCCACGCACGCCGTACCGCGTCTGGCTGGCCGAGATCATGCTGCAGCAGACCCAGGTGCAGACCGTGCTGCCCTACTACGCGCGTTTCCTCGCCGCACTGCCGAGCTTGACCGCGCTCGCCGCGGCCGAACACGATCACGTTATGGCGCTGTGGTCCGGCCTCGGCTACTACGCCCGCGGACGCAATCTGCACGCCGCAGCAAAACGCTGCGTGGAGCGGCACAACGGCGAACTGCCGGACGAATTCGAAGCACTCGCAGATTTGCCCGGCATCGGCCGCTCCACGGCCGGCGCGATCCTGGCGCAGGTGCACGGACAGCGGCACGCGATCCTCGACGGCAACGTCAAACGCGTGCTGTGCCGTTATCACGGCGTGCATGGCTGGCCCGGAACCGGCAGCGTAGAGAAGCAATTGTGGGCCCTAGCGGAATCGCATCTGCCCACCGCGCGTCTGGCCGACTACAGTCAGGCCTTGATGGATTTTGGTGCCACCCTATGTACCCGCAGCGATCCGGCCTGCGTGCTGTGCCCGCTGCAGGACGACTGCGTGGCGCGCATCGAAGGCCTGACCGCGATCTTGCCGCAATCCAAACCCGGCAAGCCGCTACCGACGCGTCGCTGCGTGCTGCTGATTGCGCGCGACACGCAGGATCGCGTGCTGCTGCTGCGACGCCCGCCGGTCGGCGTGTGGTCCGGGCTGTGGAGCCTGCCCGAGTCACCGGATCACGACAGCGCACGCGCCTGGATGGCGATGCATTTTGACGCCGACTTCGATCACGGCGAAGCACATCCAGAACTCGAACATGTTTTCAGCCACTATCGACTTCGGGCCGAACCGCTGCTCTGGCGCGGCGCACGCGAGCGCGCACGGATCGCGGATAATCCCGACTTGCGCTGGGTCGCGCGCGAA
>JBKJTK010000361.1:0-4277 GCA_046590875.1 Chiayiivirga sp. | reverse complement strand
GGCGATGCCTCGGGCGTGGTTCCGTCGAGCTTCCGTCTGCTGCGCCAGATTTTGTCGCGGCTTGAAGACGAGACGACCGGAAAAATTCGCGTCGATGGTCTGTTCGTCGAGGTTCCGCCCGAGCGCATGACGCAGGCGAAGAAGGCCGCGCAAGTGCTCGATACCGCGGTGTTCGACAAATTCCCGTTCCTCCCTGGCATGGTGCCGATGGCGCACGACTTGACCGAACTGGTGTTGAATCGCACCTGGCGTCCAGCGCTGTCGGTGACCGGTGTGGACGGCATGCCGCCGCTCTCGAATGCGGGCAATGTGTTGCGCCCCCACACGGCGGTGAAGCTGTCGCTGCGCCTGCCGCCGACCCTGGATGGAGAAACTGCCGGCAAGCTGCTGCAGAAGATCCTGTTGGAGAATCCGCCGAATGGCGCCAAGGTCGAATTCAGGCTGGAGAAGTCCTCCAGCGGCTGGAACGCGCCAGCGATGTCGTCGTGGCTGGAGCATTCGATCACGCATGCGTCCGAAGCGTTCTTCGGCCAGCCTGCGATGTTCATGGGGGAGGGCGGCACGATCCCCTTCATGGGCATGCTGGGCGAGAAATTTCCCGGCGCGCAGTTCGTGATCACCGGCGTGCTCGGCCCCCACTCCAACGCGCACGGTCCGAACGAATTTCTGCATATCCCGACCGGCAAGCGCGTCACCTCAGTGGTGGCGCGCGTCATTGCGGATCACTATCAGGCCAGCCAGAAGGGGTTGACGGCCGGCGTCGGCGTGGCGGCCGGTGAGTCACGTTTCGACCAAAAAGAGTGCTGTTGATCTGAGGCTGGATGACGTCAACAGCGTAAAGCCCTTTACTAGCGGAGTTCGACTTATGCCGGTGTTCGCACTGATTCTCGCCGCCAACGTCGCCGCGGCGACGCTCCCGCCGGCGCCTTCCGCGGCGCCTCGTGCGCCGACCGAGACCCGTTTCGGCATCACGCTCGAAGATCCCGATCGCTGGCTGGAGGATCAGCAGAATCCGGCGGCGAAGGAATGGGTCAAGGCGCAGGCCGATCACACCCGCCGCATTCTTGATGCGATTCCCGCGCGGGCCGAAGTGCTGGCCGATATCCAGCGACTGGAAAAAGCCACGAGTTCGAATATCAGGGACGTGGTGCTGATGAAGGGTGAGCGTCTGCTGATCCGGCGGCAGGAAGCCGGGATGGACACGGCGCGGCTCTATCTGCGCGAAGGCTGGGACGGCAAGGATCGGTTGCTGCTCGATCCGGCGGACTGGAAGAAAAAAACCGGCAAGCCGCATGCGATCAACTATGTCGTGCCCTCGCCGGACGGCAAGCTCGCTATCGTCGGGCTGTCGGAGTCCGGTTCGGAAATGGCGGCAGCCCACGTAATCGATCTCGCCACCGGAAAGTTGCAGGAAGCGCCAATCTCGCGCGTCCGTTTCGGTCTGTCCTGGCTGCCCGACAGCACCGGCTTTTTCTACAACCGTCAGCTTGAACTGGCGCCCGGCCAACCCGAGGCGGAACGCCAGCTCAACAGTCAGGCGTATCTGCATCGCCTGGGCGCGGATGCCGAGAAAGATGCCATCGTCTTCGGCAATCGCTATGACAAGAGCCTCGGCATAGAAGCCGCGCAGTTGCCGGAGGTGAGCGCCTCTACCGAGAGTGAATATTTGCTCGGCTTTCCGTATTCGGTCGACAATCGCCTGACCGTATTCGTTGCCAAGCGTGCCGACCTGGGCAGCGAGCGCATCCAATGGCGCAAGCTGATCGTGCCGGACGACGCCGTGCGCGGCGTGGCACTGAATGGCGACGACCTCTATTTGCTCACTGCAAAACAGCCCAGCCGCCAGATCGAACGGTTGTCGCTGAAGACGCCGGATGCGCCACGCGTCGTCGTGGTTCCCGCGGGTCTGCTGCCGATCGACAATATTGCCGCGACCACCGACGCGCTTTTCTATGTGGCCAAGCGCGAGAGCGGCGTGGGGTCACAGCTCTACCGTTTGCCCTGGGGCAGCAACGTGGCGAGTGCGGTTGAACTGCCCGGCCTGGACTCGGTGTACCCCTTCTCGACGCAGGATGGCGCTGCCGGGCTGGTGGTAGGTGGATCGGGCTGGGCCCGCTTCCCCGATGCCATGCGAATCGACGCAGAGGGCGTCGTGCATCCGACAACGTTGCAGCCGCCGCCGACCGGGGTGGATGCCGCGCAGCTGCAATCCACCATCGTGCAGGTGCCGAGCCATGACGGAACGCCGGTACCGCTGTCGATCGTGCACCGCGACAACCTCAAACGTGATGGCAGCAATCCCACCTTTCTATATGCCTACGGGGCCTACGGCATCAATATCGATCCGTACCTGATTCCGGCACATTTTGCGTTTTTCGATCGCGGCTTCGTGCGCGCGTTCTGCCATGTGCGTGGCGGTGGCGAGAAAGGCGAGGCTTGGTATCGCGCCGGTTTCCAAAGCACCAAGGCCAATACCTGGAAGGACCTGATCGCCTGCGCCGAATATCTGGTGAAGGAAGGCTATACCCAGCCCTCGCGCCTGGGCGCGCACGGCGGCAGCGCCGGCGGCATCATGATTGGCAATGCCATGGTCGAGCGTCCCGACTTGTTCGGCGTGATGGTGCCGCAGGTCGGGGTGATGGATTCGGTCGGCGCGGCGTTGCGCGATCCGAATGGCCCGGTGAACTGGCCGGAATTCGGCGACCCCAACACCGAGGCTGGCTTCAAGTCCCTGGTCGGCATGAGCGCCTACCACAAGGTCAAGGACGGAACCGCCTACCCCGCGGTGATGCTGCCGCACGGTTACAACGATCCGCGCGTCGCGGTCTGGCATTCGGCCAAGATGGCCGCGCGGCTGCAGCGCGCCAGCAACAGCGGCAAGCCGGTGCTGCTTAACGTCGACTACGACGCCGGCCACGGCGTTGGCTCGTCGCAAACTTCGGTCGACGCGCAGCGCGCCGACCTGATCAGCTTCACCCTGTGGCAGTTCGGGGTCGAAGGCTACGCGCCGCAACTGCCCGCTCGCTGAGGTCGACCTGACTGGCGCGCCTGCTAAGCTCCGCTTCACTTCACCTCTTTCATTATTGGTCAATCAGTCACGGAGTCGCGCGATGGAACAGATTTTTGGCGGTGGCATCATTTGGACCCTGCTCATCGGTTTCGTGGCCGGCCTGTTGGCGCGCGCACTGAAGCCGGGTAACGACAAGCTCGGCTTCTTCATGACCATCCTGCTCGGTATCGGCGGCGCACTGCTGGCGCGATTCATCGGCGGCTCGCTGGGCTGGTATGGGCCGAACGACCCGGCGGGTTTCATCGCTGCGGTAGTCGGGGCCATCATCCTGCTGGTGATCTACAGCCTGGTAAGAAAGAAGGCCTGAGCCCGAGTCTGCTTTTCACGTCGAGGATATTCCAATGCGAGTGACACGTGATGCTGTGCTGTTTTTCTCATCCCTGCTCCTCGTCGCCTGTGCCAGCGGCCCAGGAAAGGCCATGGAACTGAGCGGCACGAAGTGGCACCTGGTCAGGGCGGATGCCGGCGTACTGGCCAAACATGCGCCGACCAGCGGCGTGACATTGGAATTCACCGCTGACCGCGTGAATGGCTACGGAGGCTGCAACAGCTACAACGGCACCTACACCCTCAGCACAGGAACCTTGACGGTGGGGCCGGTCGCCGCGACCAAGCGCGGCTGCATGGACGCTGCCGGCGAGATCGAAAGCGCATGGTTTGCGATGCTCGCTTCGAAGATGACCGTGACGCAGGACGCCGATGGCCTGCAACTGCGCGCGGCCGACGGCGCGCAGTTGCGCTTTGCGAGCGGGCCTGCTCCTGGGCAGAAAAAACCGTAACCCGAGAGCCCGGCGCGCTCAGGGCGTGCCGGTCACCCGCGTAGTATCGAAATAGCGCTCGATCGGCGTCGGCTCATCCACCGCGTAGCCTTGTGCATAGTCGACGCCGAGCTCGATCAGGCGCACGCGGATCGCTTCGGTCTCGGCGCACTCCGCGATCGTTTCCTTGTTCATCACGCGACCGATGTCGGCGATCGAGCGCACGATCGCCAGCGCAAGCGGTGAGGTTTCCACTTCGCGCACGAAGCTGCCGTCGATCTTGAAATAGTCGACGTCAAGTGATCTTAGGTAGCCGAACGAACAAAAACCGGTGCCGAAATCGTCGAGCGCAAATTTGCAGCCGAAGGCGCGCACCGCCTGGATGAAATTCTGCGCGCGCGCGAGATCGCGCAGGGCGCTGGTTTCGGTGAGCTCGAAGCACAGGCGTT
>JBKJTK010000279.1:0-6233 GCA_046590875.1 Chiayiivirga sp. | reverse complement strand
TGGGCCGCATGAAGGAACGCGGCGCCAAGATCGTGGCAGTGAATCCGGTGCGCTCGGGTTACGGCGCGATCGCCGATGAGTGGATCGGGATACGACCGGGTACCGATGGCCTGTTCGCGTTCGCGTTGATCCACGAATTGCTGAAAGCCGACCGCATCGATCTGGAGTACCTGGTGCGTTACACCAATGCGCACTGGCTGGTGATCCGCGATCCGGGCGGGGCGGAGGATGGGTTGTTTGTGCGGGATGCGGAGGGCGAGGCGTTGTGCTGGGATCGCGCGGCGAAAGAGCGCCCCCACCCTCCTTCGACTGGCTCAGGACAGGCCAAGCCTCCCCCGCAAGCGGGGGAGGGAGTAACAACGTCGCCGCTTGAGCCCCTTCCCCTGCTTGCGGGGGAAGGTTGGGATGGGGGCGCTCTTGCCCGCGTCGACGCCATCGACATCTCACCCGCAGTCGTCGGCGAAATCACGCTGCCCGATGGCCGCAAAGCCGTCCCCGCCTTCCATCTCGTCGCGGAACGCTACCTCGATCCGCAAAACGCGCCCGACGCCGTGGCCGAACGCTGCGGCATTCCCGCCGACACCGTCCGCCGCGTTGCGCGCGAATTGGCTGCCGCTGCTTTCGACAGCAATCTGCGCTTGCCCATCGCCTGGACCGACACCCACGGGCGCGAACACGCCGAGATGATCGGCCGCCCGGTCAGTTTCCACGCCATGCGCGGCATCAGCGCACACAGCAACGGCTTTCATACCTGTCGTGCGCTGCATCTGCTGCAGTTGCTGCTGGGTGCGGTCGACACGCCGGGGTCGTTCCGTTATCAGCCGCCGTTTCCCAAACCCATTCCGCCGGCAAATCGTCCCGGCAAAATGCGCAAGCCTGACGGCACGCTCGATGCCGCGCCGCTTGGCTTCATCCACGGGCCGGAAGATCTCGTGGTGGATGCCCAAGGCAACCCACGCCGCATCGATCACGCGTTTTCCTGGGCCTATCCGTTGGCAGCGCACGGGATGATGCACAGCGTGATCCGCAACGCCTGGGCCGGCGATCCCTACAAGATCGACACCCTGATGATGTTCATGGCGAACATGAGCTGGAACTCGGCGATGAACACGACGATGACCATGCGCATGCTCACCGACAAGGATGAAAGCGGCGCCTATCGCATTCCACGCATTATTTACAGCGACGCGTATGCGTCGGAAATGGTGGCCTACGCCGATTTGGTGCTACCCGACACCACGTATCTGGAACGGCACGATTGCATCTCGCTGCTGGACCGTCCGATCTCCGATGCCGATGGCGTTGCCGATGCGATCCGCTATCCCGTGTTGCCGCCCGACACGTCCAACGGCCGCGACGTGCGCGGATTCCAATCGGTGCTGATCGAGCTGGGCTCACGCTTGAAACTGCCGGGGTTGATCGACGAACACGGCGCGCCGCGCTACCGCGACTATGCCGACTACATTCAACGCCACGAACGTGCCCCGGGCGTCGGACTGCTCGCCGGCTGGCGCGGCGCGCGGGGCGAGCGTGACGGCAAGGGGCCGCCGAATCCGCGCCAGATCGAGCGCTACATCGAGGCCGGCAGTTTCTGGCGGCACGAACTTCCGGCATCGGCGCGCTATTACAAGATGGCGAACCGCGACTACCTGCAATGGGCGCAGGGAATGGGCTTCATCGGCAGCAGCGAACCCATCGTGCTGCAGCTGTACTCTGAGACGCTGCAGAAGTTTCGGCTCGCGGCCCAAGGGTTTGGCGCGCATCAGCCGCCGGCGCAGCATCGGGAGCGGGTCGCGACTTATTTCGACCCGTTGCCGATCTGGTATGAGCCGTTCGAGGGCGAGCAGGTCGCTGCGGGAATCTATCCCCTCCACGCCATCACCCAACGCCCGATGTTCATGTATCACGCTTGGGGTTCGCAGAACGCCTGGCTGCGACAGATCGCCGCGCGCAACTATCTCTACCTGCATCCCGATACCGCCGCGCGAATAGGTATCGGCCATGAGGATTGGGTGCATGTGGATTCGCACAATGGCCGCATCACGGTGCCGGTGAAACTTGCGGCCAACGTGCAGCCCGATACGGTCTGGACCTGGAACGCGATCGGCAAACGGCGAGGCGCATGGAAACTCTCGCCGGATGCGCCCGAAAGCAATCAGGGATTCCTGCTCAATCACTTGATTTCCGATCGCACCCCGCGCGCGGACTACGCCAACGCCGATCCGGTCACCGGTCAAGCGGCGTGGTTCGACCTGCGCGTGCGGATCGCGAAGGCCGACGCACGCGAAACCAGTGAACCGCAGTTCGCGTCGCTGCCGCGCGGCGCGGCGCCCGCGGACACGCTGCGCTACGGCGCCAATCTGCGCGCGCGTGACCACGCCAAACCATGACCGATCTGCCCGCTGCCTCGAAAAAGAAACTCGGCTTGGTGATCGACCTCGACACTTGCGTCGGTTGCCACGCCTGCGCCGTGGCCTGCAAGCAATGGAATGCAGGCGGCATCGCGGGGCCCGTCACCGACGAGAACGCCTACGGCAAGGAACCGTTCGGCGTCTGGTTCAATCGCGTGCATAGCTACGAAGTCGAGCCGCCTGCGGAAAGTGCACAGCCCGCGATGACGGTGCATTTCCCGCGTTCCTGCCTGCACTGCGAAACCCCGGCCTGCGTCACCGTGTGCCCCACCGGCGCCAGCTACAAGCGCGCCGAGGACGGCATCGTTCTGGTCGACGAGGACAAATGCATCGGTTGCAAGTTGTGCTCGTGGGCTTGTCCCTACGGCGCGCGCGAGTACAGCGTGGTCGAGGGCGTGATGAAGAAATGCACGCTGTGCGTGGATCGCATCTACAACGAACACCTCGACGAGATCGAACGCCAGCCGGCCTGCGTGCAGGCTTGCCCAACGCGCGCACGCCACTTCGGCGATCTGGGTGATCCGGAATCGATAGTCTCGAAGCTCGTGGCCGAGCGCGGCGGCGTGGATTTGATGGCGGAGCTCGGCTACAAGCCGGTCAACAAATATCTGCCGCCGCGCCCGCGCCGTGGCGCCGAAGCGGCGGCTGCGTCACAGGTCACGCCCGAGGAAGTCCTCGATCGCAACGCGTTGCCGCCGGTGCTGCGTTGGCTGGACCGGATGCTGTCGCGCTGAATGCGGCGCACGCTGCACCAATTAATTTCAGGAGTAATGCGATGTTGATCTCGACCACCGGCTCGCTCGACGGCCACAAGGTGACGCGCTATCTGGGACTCGTCAGCGGCGAGGCGATCCTTGGCGCCAACGTGTTCCGCGATTTCTTCGCCGGCATCCGCGACATCCTCGGCGGGCGTTCGGGCAGCTACGAAAAGGTGCTGCGCAAGGCCAAGCACGAAGCGGTCGAGGATCTGCTCGACCAGGCTCGTGGCCTCGGCGCGAACGCCGTGATCGGCGTGGATCTCGACTACGAAACCATCCAGGTGCAGGACGGCGGCAGCATGCTGATGGTATCGGTGTCGGGCACCGCGGTGGTGATCGAAGCGCACTGAATCCATGCACCCCGCGCTTTCCGTCATTCTGTTCACCACGCTCTCTGGCAGCGGCTACGGCATGTTGTTGATGCTTGGCCTCGTCTATGCGCGGGAGCCGTTGCCGGGATCGCGCGGCATCGCGATCTTGCCGTTCGCGTTCGCACTGGCGCTGGCGACGATCGGACTGACCGCATCGCTCTGGCATCTGGGCCAGCCGCAGCGCGCCTGGCGTGCGTTCTCGCAATGGCGCAGTTCATGGTTGTCGCGCGAAGGCGTGTTCGCACTGGTGACCTTCGCGCCGGCGCTATGGTTGGCCGTGCAGGCCTGGCAGGGCACGTTCGATGACTCGACCCGCGTGCTGGGCATCGCACTGGCGTTGCTGGCAAGCGCCACGATCGGCTGCACCGCGATGATCTACGCCTCGCTGAAACCGGTCGCGGCCTGGCACAACCGCTATGTGCTGCCGGTGTATCTCGGGTTCGCGATCCTCGGCGGCGCGCTGTGGCTGGGTGCACTGCTCGCACTGGACGGCTGGCGTCCGTCGCCGGGCGCGTTGATCACCGTGGCCGCGTTGCTGTTGCTGCTGGCCGTGTTCAAACTTTTCTACTGGCGACACATCGATCGCCACCCGTTCGCCGCCAGCGCCGAAAGCGCCACGGGCCTAGGTGCGATCGGGCGCGTGCGCAGCTTCGAGCAGCCGCATACCGAGAGCAACTATCTGCTCCGAGAAATGGGTTTCGTGCTGGCACGCCGGCACGGCGATAAACTACGTGCGATCACACTGCTGCTGGCGTTCGCGCTGCCCTTGTTGTTATTGCCGCTGACCCGCGTGACGCCCCAACTCACCGTGTGGTGGCTGGGATTGGCGGCGCTATCGCTGCAGCTGGGTGCCTTCGTCGAGCGCTGGCTGTTCTTCGCCCAGGCCCGCCACACCGTGGCGCTCTACTACCGTGCTGGGCTGGCAGACCCGACGAAGCCTTCACGCTCAAAGCCGGCATCCAGTTCCGCCACAACACCGACCTGGCACCGGGACTAGACAAGACCGACACCCTGACGACGGTGAATCTCGTCTACAACATCAAGTAAGTTTCAGGTTGCAGCACAAGCAAAACGGGGCGGCCTTGGCCGCCCCGTTTTGTTCTTTCGTTCCCGATTGGTCCCTAATCAAAACCATTCTGAAACAAGGTCAATACCGCCTTCGGGCCGAAGACGAAACCATCCAGCAGTCCAATCCGCTGCAACGGCGGCGAGTCAATATGCTCGGCATACAATTGACCGCTCACGAACGGCGCGTCCTCGCCGACGGCGACAATGTCACGCAATGACAACCCAGGCCAGTCGCCGCCCCACGTCTTGCCCCACAAGGAATGTCCGTCCGCGTCCAAGGCGATGACCATCGCGTCCCCCTGACTCAGACTTCTCAGCGGCGGATCCAATGTCGTGCCGAAGAGGCTCCCGCCGAGATAGATCCGACCATCGCGTTCGAACGCCAGGCTAACCAAGCTCAGGAATCCCCATTGGCTGCTGGAGAAGCGCCGGGTCCAGAGTTCGCGATCGGCGGGGTCGCGCTTGGTAACGGTGGCGTCGTTGTATCCGTTGACGATGAACCAGAGGTTGTCTTGCCGATCGACCTCGACGACGTTTCCCGTCAACGTCGATCCGTC
Source organism: Chiayiivirga sp. (assembly GCA_046590875.1). Classification (GTDB taxonomy): domain Bacteria; phylum Pseudomonadota; class Gammaproteobacteria; order Xanthomonadales; family Xanthomonadaceae; genus JALCLA01. Next base: position 1,068 of record JBKJTK010000279.1, on the reverse strand, counting down.
TTGCGCGCCCAGGGTTCGCAGATAGGACCGCCGTCCCGACGGATCCAGCTTGAGCAGGAAGGCCTTCTCGTCTCGGCACACGATCGGGGGCGGCGAGCACGCGCTGTCGTGGATCCAGGTGCCGGCGACGTAGGCATTACCAACCGAATCCACGGCGATGCTATTGGCCTGGGCCTGCAGATCCGACGCTCCCTCGGCCTGGATCCACACCAGCTCTCCCGACGCATCCAACTTTGCGGCCAGCAAGGTGCCTACTCCCTGCCGGGGCAGTTTGATGGGCTGGGCCAGGTTTCCTCGATAAAAGATCCCGGTGACGTAGACATTGCCGTCAGCGTCTGACGTTGCGTCTGACAGATAAGCGTTGACGTCGGGCCCACCGAAGGCGCGGCTCCACAATGGCCTGCCGTCGCGGTCAAGCTTGATCAGGAATCCGTCGACGTTGCCGACCTGGGGCACGCTGTGGGTCGACAGATCGCCGTCCCAGAAAAAACCCGTCACGTAAACCGCGCTATCGGCATCGACCGTCAGCGCGTCGATCACGACGTTAACTCCCGGTCCGCCGATGTTGACCGCCCACAGACTTTTCCCCGCACGATCCAGGCGTGCGACGTAACCATCGCGCGTTCCGACCCGCATCAACACACGGCCACCGAGCGAAAAAGTCTCCGACAAGAACGCGCCGCCAACGTAGCGCGCACCCGACTCGGCAGCTGCCATGGCATCGAGAACGATGCTTGCGCCGGGTTCGCCGTACTGCCACACGTCGGTCGCTGCATTCGCAGGTGCGTCGATGTCCATGACCAACGACAACAGCAAGAGCGCGATTGAGCGTGCCTTCATCATGCCCGCAAAAGCCTTTGCAGCAAGTATCCGGCACCTGCCGCCAGCAGGCGTTCGGCTACCGCGAGTCCAAGACCATGAGAATCGCCTGGTTCGCTCTCGCCGTGCGCGCGCACCGCCTCGCCGGTCGTTGCGTCGCCCACCATGCCGCTCAGATGAAGTCGCCCGCCGCGCTCGACTGCGTAACCCGCGATCGGCACCTGGCAACTGCCATGCAAGCGCCGGTTC
>JBKJTK010000105.1:0-6378 GCA_046590875.1 Chiayiivirga sp. | reverse complement strand
CATATAACCCCCAACGCCTTGATTTTCCCCACGGCGATGCTAACCCATCGCGGGTCTCGGTGGGCAAGGTCTGGTGCACGGCGATAAGTCGGCGGCAGACGCCGCCGGGAATGATTGGGATGCGCGACGGCGAACGCCGTCGCGCGGTGCCATCAGGCGCTGGTGAGCTGACCCTGCGCGTCGCGTAGCTTGCCGAGCACTTGGGTCATGGCACGTTCGAATGCGGTGTCGATCTCGCGCAGGCTGAGTTTGCCCTGCCTAAGCATCATCGCCAGTTCTTCCGCCGAGGCGGCACAGACGCGCATGCCGCGGCGATTGACGAACAGCAGGCGCGACGAAATCGGGCTGACCCAGGACAGCTTGGCCGGCTGCGAGGTTCCGTCCTCGCCAATCATCTCGACCCAGTTCCCGACTTCCAGCTTGCGGATTCTCTCCACATCGGCCGGATCGACAGCAAGCGTGTCGGTGCCGGCGACGACGGCCAGCCCGGGCGCGGTCGCTTCCGGATCACGCGCTCCTTCGGCATTCGGCGTGGCAGTCGGCTCCCCTGGAGTCGCCCAGAACGAGGCGAAATGGGATTCGACGCCCCGCTCGGTGACCTTGGGCGCGGGCGGCATCTCGACGGCGGCCTCGGAGGAAAGCATCGCCGACATCGCGCTGCTCATAGCACCCGTCGCCGGAGCAGGACGCAAGGACACCACGTTGCTGGCCATCAGCGGGGCGGCAAGTGCGGCTACCACCGTATGCGTCGTCTCGGTATCAACATGCGGTTGCGGCGCGGCCGGCAGTGCGGCCGCAGCGATGCGCGCGTGGTCGCGAGATTGCATGGCATCGAGCAATGACTCGATCGAACCCACCACGTCGACCGCAGTCTCGCCCATTACACCCGAGCTAAGCAGGACCGGATCGAGCATCGGCGCCAACGGCGCGTTGCGTAACCGTCCGGATTCACAGCCCAGCATGACGCTCCACAGCTGCTCACCGCTGGCACGCGCCTGTGCAAAGCGGTCGGAATCGGTGCCATCGCGCAGGATTACCAGCGCGAGGTGATGGGTCCAGTAACGGCGCAAGAAGGCGTCGATCAACGGCGGCGCTTCGCGCGCGCCCATCAGCACCGCCAGTTCCATCGACGCCACGGCCCGTGCCTGCTCCAGCCGTTCGCGACCGCGCTGCGCTTCAGCGGCGCGACGCTCGGCCAACTCGACGCGCTTGTGATGCTGCTCAAGGAAGCTGCCGAATTCCTCCTGCAGCGTTTCGAAAACCGCGATATCTTCGTTGAACTCCGCCACAAGGCGGTCGACCAGGCCCTGAACCCGGTCCAGCAGTTCGCGCTCAAGCACGCTTTCGCCGGTATTGCCGTCGCAGGCTTCGGCCACCGAGTTGAGCATTCGCCGCGCCGGATGCGTCTTGTGCATGAACATGCGGCGATCCAGCATCGCGACCTTGGTGAAGGGCACGATCAACTGGGTAAACAGACGGCGGATCTGATCCTGGAACTTGCGTTCGTTGAGCAGCACTTCGAACAACATCCCGACCAGATCGATCGCGTCTTCATCGGCCGCCATTAGCGGCGCACCAGGCAAGCCCACGCCCATGCGCTCGGCTCGCCCCGCCAACTCGCGCTTGATCTGTCCCGCGAGCGACTGTTTCGGATCGTTAACGGCTGCAAGCACCGTCGCCGGCAACTCGCGCTGCAACAAAGTCAGCACGGACAGCGTCTCGACGGCGGCTAGTGGCGGAACGCTCGAACGGCCAGGATCCGAGCTAGGACCCGATCCGGTGGCGCGCTGCGCGGCGCGATAGTCTTCAAGCAGACCGTGCAGGGCCGAGAACAGTTCGTCGCGTCCTTGCCCTTCGTCCCTTCTCAGCGATGAAGTCTGATGCGGCGCATGCGGCGCGTGCTCCGCGTACTCCGACTGATGCGCGGAGAGCGGGGAGTGTGCGGGCTCTTGCGACGTTTGCTGTTTGACCACCGGCGCGCCAAGTCCGGCTGCCGACAGGCGCTTGACGAGATCGGCGTAGAACGGCACCAGCGCCGGCAGCAATGCCTGCTCGTAGAGCTTGAACAGCACCAGACGAGCCGAGGCGGCCAAATCACAGTTGCGCAAACCTGCGCGCAACGACGCCGCCATGTGACCGGGACCCACCGGGTTGAGCATGCCGTTGATTGGTATGCCCCCTGCCAATTGGGTGAGCTGAGTGTTGAGCCTATCCAGCACGAGGCCGTTGCGCCGCTCGACCGCCTGCGCCACCTGTTCGGACGCGAGCTGTTCTTCCAGCTCTTCCTCATCCAGTAGGCTCAGTTCATTGGAGATTTCGCCGGGTTGCGAATAATGCGCGACCAAGGGCTTGCGCTTCTCCAGCCCGAGAAATGCGGCGGCGAAGTGCTCGCGATAGCGCTGCTCCACACCGCCGCGCTGACGGCGCAGTTCGCGCATCGCGTCGAAGAACTGCTGCTGTTCGAAGGTGCTGTAGGACTTTTGAACGAGATCGAACAAGGCGTCATCGGCAGCCGACAGGACGCTGGACAGGATGGGCGGAAGCGTCGCCAAGGCCGCCGCACGGATCGCCTGCAAGAGTTCGCCGTGATGCGACGACGCCTTGAGCTGGATGACGTTGTGGGGGCTGGAAGAGTGTTCCATAAAGGCTGACTGGTCCGTCTCAAATGTTTACAACTGACATCCTAGGGCAGAAATCGCCAAGAAATCGTGACCGTAATCGCGATTATTCGTCACAATCCACCTTTCGTCGGATCGTTACCCATGTGTTCATCGACGAGCACAGCCGGGGCGTCAAGCCCCCGGGCATGACGCGACCCGCTGCTAGACTCGTGGCATGAGTTCAAACTCTACCCACGCCCTCGAAACGCTTTTTTCGCGCCGTTCCACGCCTTCCCGCCTGCTCGCGGACCCCGGACCGAGCGACACTCAACTGTCGGCGATGTTGGAGGCCGCCGTCCGCGTACCGGATCACGGAAAGCTCACGCCGTGGCGTTTTTTGCGCATCCGCGGTGTGGCGCGTGCTCAGCTTGGCGATCTGCTCGCCGCACGTCAGCGCGAACGCGACCCTCTGGCTCCGGACAGCGTGGTAGAAAAGGATCGCGACCGTTTCAACTACGCACCGCTGATCATCGCGGTGGTCGCGGTACTGGCCCGAGGCCACAAGGTGCCGGAACAGGAACAAATGCTGTCGGCCGGTTGCGTGTGCCTGACGTTACTGCAGGCCGCGCAGGGGCTGGGCTTCGGCGCGCAGTGGCTGACCGGCTGGGCAGCCTACGACGAGGCGATCACCACGCGGCTCGGACTGGGACCTGACGAACGCATCGTCGGCTTCATCCATATCGGCACCGCGCGCGAACCCGCACCCGAACGTCTGCGGCCGGACCCGATGCAGCGACTGGTCGATTGGAACGCCTGAGGTGTCGGGGCCTGCCGTGGGGAATCCTGCTGTTGGAAAGCCTGCTGTTGGGAAGCTCTATCTGGTCGACGCCAGCCTGTATGTGTTCCGTGCCTGGCACTCCCTGCCCGACGAGTTTCATGACATCGACGGTCACGCGGTCAACGCCGTGCACGGTTTCACCCGTTTCCTGCTGGAACTGATCGAGCGCGAGCAGCCGCAGTACATTGCGGTGGCGTTCGACGAATCGCTCGAGGGTTCGTTTCGCAATGACCTCTATCCGGCGTACAAGGCCAACCGCGATCCCGCGCCGGAAGCCCTGAAGCGGCAATTCGCGCAGTGTCAGGCGGTGGCGCGCGCACTGGGACTATGTGTGCTGTCGGACCCGCGCTACGAGGCGGATGATCTGATCGGCACCCTGCTTGCGCGGCAACGGCGCGCCGGCTTTCACGGCATCATCGTGTCCGCCGACAAGGATCTGTCGCAGCTGCTGGAATCGGGCGACCTGCAGTGGGACTACGCCCGGCAGCAGCGCTGGGACGCGGAAGGCGTGAAAGCGCGCCACGGCGTGGACGCACACCAGATGGCCGACTATCTGGGTCTTACCGGCGACGCGGTCGACAATATCCCGGGCGTGCCGGGCATCGGCAGCAAGACCGCAGCCGCTTTGCTGGGGCACTTCGGCAGCCTCGATGCGCTGCTTACGCGCGTGGCGGAAGTTCCGTACTTGCGCCTGCGCGGCGCGGCGACGCATGCAGTGCGCCTGCGCGAGAATCGCGAGCTGGCCTTGCTTTCGCGTCGGCTCGCAACCATCGCGCTCGATGCGCCGCTCGCGGATTCCGTCACCGACGCGGCGCGCGGAGCGGGCGATCGTGCCGGCCTCGAAACGCTGCTGGATCATCTGCGTTGCGGACCGATGACGCGGCGTCGCGCGCTCGCACAGGTTGCTTGAGCCTGCCCCTCAGCGCGTGGGAATCGCGTTCGGCGGCTTGGCTGTGGCGACCTTGACGTCGACCTGGTAGATCCGCGTGCCTTCCAGTTTGTTTTTGTCATTCGCCAAGCCGAAGCGGTCGTACTTTCCCTTCTGGCTGTTGGCGATGAAGTAAAAGGTGTCGTCCGCCAAGGCACCCAGGGTAGGCAGGCTCAACTCCGGCTGATTCGCCACCATCGGGTCAACTGCGACGATGCTGCGGCGGTCGTCGGCCAATTTCAGGCGCATCACCCGTGCCGGCATCATTTCATTCTGAACCACGATCAGGTGGCCGTCCCACCATGCCACGCCATCGATCCCGCCCAGCGCGAGGGTTTTCGGCACAGCGATATCGAACGGCTTGCCGGTGCCGAGGTCGTAGCCGATCAGGCCTCGCTCGTGGTCGCCGAGGAACAACGCCTTGCCGTCGTCGCTCACTGCCATGCCACGAATGCTGCCCAGTCTTGGAGCATGGAACAGGCGTCGGAATTGGTCGTCGCGCACCTGATACACCGCGTTGTTGACACCATCGGCCGCGTAGACCTCGCCATCCTTGCCGAGCGCCAACGTGGAGAGGAAGAACGCCTGCCCGGCGATCGAGGGTGAGAGGAATTTCTTCAGGAACTTGCCGGTCTTCAGGTCGAACTTGAACACGCCAGCGCGGCCGAGGTCGGTCTCGGCGTTGTAGCCGCTGTAGTGCGGCACGGCGGTCGAAGCAATCCACAGCACGCCGCGCTTGGCGTCGACCACGAGGTCGAACACCGACCACATGCCGTTTTCCTTGTCCGCGACGGCCAGTGCGGTCAGCTTGCCGTCCGGCGCGACGCGAAAGACTTTGCCTTCGCGCGCGCTGCCCACCAGCAACTGCTTGCGGCTCGCGTCCCAGGCCAGGCTCTCGATCAATTCGTTGGTCTTGGGCAGGGTGTAGGCCACTTTGCCGGCGCCAAACGGCTCGCGGTTGGCGTCCAGGACCTTGAGCAGGTATGTCCAAAGCTCGGTCGTGCTCACCTTCTTGAAACGTGGGTCATCCTTGAGTTGATACGCATAGCCTTGGGCCTGCAACTCGACCAGGGCGTTGTAGGCTTCGCTTTTCAGGTCCTGCTGGGCATAGGCCGCGGCTAGTTCGAGCTTGTAGCGGCCCAGGTGCGGGCGCAGCTTCACGGCGCGCGCCCAGGCCAGGGTTTCATTGGCCAGATCGCCGCGCGCATGGAAACCGCGGGCCACCTGCTCGGCCGTCACGGCACTTTCGATCTGCTCGATCTTCTGCGCAATCTCGGTCGCGGTCGGGGGCTTCGCCGCCGGGGTCTGGGCCGAGGCCTGATCAGGCGGGAACAGGCCCGTCGTTGCCACGCCCGCGAATGCAAGGGCAAGAATCAATCGCTTCATCGAAACAACCTGCAGGGAGAATGGCGCTGCGACCGGCGCGGACGGCGGAAGGTTCCCGAACCGCAAGGCAAGCGCTAGCATCCGGACAACACGAGGCCGCGCACAATGACCGAAACCCATACCCTTTTCAACGGCAAGTACCTGAGATTGAAGCAGTGCGGCAGCTGGGAATTTGCCGAACGCACGAACGCCGGATCAGCCGTGATTGTGGTCGCGGTGACGCCCGAAGACCGGGTGCTGTTCGTGGAGCAATTCCGGGTTCCTATCGGCAGTCGCAGCATCGAGATGCCGGCCGGCCTGGTCGGGGATCTGGGCGAAACCGAATCTGTGGAAAGCGCTGCCCAGCGCGAACTGCTGGAGGAGACCGGCTGGCGCGCCGAGCGGATCGAATACTTGATGGCCGGCCCGTCGTCGTCGGGCATGAGCAACGAGATCATCGCCTTCGTGCGGGCCCACGGCCTGAGTCGCGAACATGCGGGTGGCGGCGATGAAAGCGAGGACATCACGGTGCATGAGATCCCGCGCCTCGAGGCGGCCGCTTGGCTGGACGCCAAGCGGCGCGAAGGCTATTCGATCGATCCCAAACTTTACGCCGGCCTGTATTTCATCGAGCGCAATCCGGATGG
>JBKJTK010000235.1:0-7875 GCA_046590875.1 Chiayiivirga sp. | reverse complement strand
CAAGTTTTTCGGCGAACTTGATCCGATCTTCCGCGGAGATCGGCTCCAATCGCTTCAGTTCGTATTCCAGGCGAATGGTCTCCCATTGCGTCGGCGGCACCAAAGCCTGGGCCAGACCGGCCACATCGCCGGATCGGAACAAGCGCGCCAGGTCCTGAATCTGCCGTGCCGGATCAGGTGCCGCCGTCGCGCCCCGAGGCAGGGTTCGCGGGTTTTCATTTGCCAACAGGGGCGAGGCGGCGCCGACTAGGCCAGCGACCAGCAAGGTCAGGGACATCAGCTTTGCGTTCATGGCATCTCCTTTGTGATGGAGGTATAGTGTGCTGGTGCTCTATCACAGCAGGAAGTGACGGAAGTACTGGTTTCGAAAATAAATCGCACTGACGCTTGTCAACACCCGGCGGTCCCACCGTCACCCCGCCCCCTCAAACCGCCATCCCTCCGAATCGGCCCCTGCGCAGGGGGCCGTTCGGCCCTAATCTCGGAACCGCACGACAACCGGAGCGACAGAATGAAACGACGCTACAAGGTGCTCGGGGCCATGTTCGGTCTGGTGGTCATCGGTCTGACGGCCTTCGCGGTGGTCCTGAGCCACGACGCCGCTTGCTCTTCGGCGCCGCCACTCGCGGCCGACGCGCCACGGATGAAGGCGATCGTCTATCGCTGCTATGGCTCGCCCGATGTGCTCAGCTTCGAGGACGTCGCCAAGCCGACGCCGGCGGACGACGGCGTGCTGATCAAGGTCCACGCCGCGGGCGTCAACCCGCTGGACAAGCACTATCTGCATGGCACGCCCTACGTCGTGCGCATGGCGGCCGGACTGGGCGCGCCCGCCGACATCCGCATGGGCGTCGACTTCGCCGGCACGGTCGAAGCCGTCGGCAAGAATGTCACGCGCTTCAAACCCGGCGACGAGGTGTTCGGCGGCGCCGACGGCGCGTTCGCCGAGTACGTGACGCTCGCCGAGCACCGCTCGCTGGCGCTGAAGCCCGCAGGCATCACGTTCGAGCAGGCCGCCGCGGTGCCCATTGCCGCCGTCACCGCACTGCAGGCGCTGCGCGACACGGGCCAGCTCCAGCGCGGGCAACGCGTGCTGATCAACGGCGCGTCCGGCGGTGTCGGCACGTTCGCAGTGCAGATCGCGAAATCTTTTGGTGCCGAGGTGACGGGGGTCTGCAGCACCCGCAATGTGGAGCTGGTGACATCAATCGGCGCGGATCACGTCGTCGACTACACGCAGGAAGATTTCACCCAGGGCGCGCCGCGCTACGACTTGATCATCGACACCGTCGGCAATCACCCGCTGTCGGCACTCAGCAAGGTGATGACGCCGACCGGCACCCTGGTGATGGTCGGCGAAGCCGGCATGGGCAAGTGGGTCGGCCCGTTCGCGCGTCCGCTGCAGGGCTGGGCGATGTCGAAGTTTGGAGAGCAACGGCTGGCGATGATCCGGGCCAAGCTCAACCAGGAAGACCTGGCGATCCTCGCCGCGCTGATGCAAGCCGGAAAATTGACGCCGGTGATCGACCGGCACTATCCGCTGAGCGAAGTGACCGAGGCGATCCGGTATCTCGAAACCGGACGGACGCGGGGCAAGGTGGTAATCGATATCGCCAAGTAGCACCGCAACCCTCGAAGCCGCCTGGCAACAATGTCAGCCAAGCCCACAAGCCGGGGCTTCGCAGGGTACTCTCGCGCCGTTAGCCGCCAAGCCACAGGTGCCGCATGCTGCAACGCATTCTCCTCGTCCTGCTTGCCATCACGATGACAACCACCCCGATCAGCGCCGCCGCGGCCCGCGCACCCAGCGCCCAAGCCGACAGCACTTACCTCCAACTGCTCGAACTCTTCGAGCAGTGGCGTGCCTTCGAACAACCACCGCTGCGCGATGGCGCTCCGGATTACAGCGCCGCACGCTTCACCGCCGCGCACCAGCAACTGAAAGTCTTCCAGCAGCGACTGAGCGCGATTGACTCCCATGCCTGGCCGATCCACCAACAAGTGGACTGGAAGCTGGTGCAGGCCGAAATGCACGGCTTCGATTTCAATCACCGCGTGCTGCAGCCCTGGGTCCGCGATCCGGCGTTCTATCAAACCCTGCACATGGAACAGAGTGATGTTCCGGCGCACGAAGGTCCAACCAATCACGCCACCCTGGAAGTGTGGATGTACCGCTTTCCGCTGAGCGAGCAAGACGCCGCACGCATGGCCGAGGTGCTGGCGGTGATTCCGCCGCTGCTGAAACAGGCGCGCGAGAACCTGACCGGAAACGCGCGTGACCTCTGGCTCGCGGGCATCCGAAATCTGCAACAGCAGGGCGCCGATCTGATCTGGCTGCAGGAGCACGCCGGGTCGGCTGCAAGCCAGGACTTCACCGCCGACTTGCGCGCCGCTCAGGCCGCCACGGCGGACTTCGTGGCATGGTTGCAACGCGAGGCGCCCAAAAAGTCCGGCCCGTCCGGCATCGGCAAGGAAAACTACACCTGGTATCAGCAGAACGTGCACCTGGTGCCGCTGACCTGGCAGCAGGAAGTCGACCTGCTGCAGCGTGAACTGGACCGCGCCTGGAGCAGCCTGCAGCTCGAAGAGCAACGCAATCGCAGCCTGCCGCCGATGCAAGCCGCCAACACGCCCGAAGCCTTCGCTGCGCTCACCGAGCGCGGCGTGCAGCGTTTGATGGGCTTTCTGGCCGACAAGAACATCATGCCGATCAAGCCGAACATGGAGCCGGCGTTGCGCGCGCAGATGGGCAGCTTCGTCGAAGAGGACAAACGCAACTTCTTCGCCATCGGCATGCACTACGACCCGGTGCCGCTGTACACCCACTTCTATCACTGGTTCGAACTGGCGCAGGTGCGGGACGAGCCGCATGTGAGCCCGATTCGTCGCGGGCCACTGCTGTACAACATCTGGGACAGCCGCATGGAAGGAATGGCTACCGGCGTCGAAGAGATGTTCCTGCACGCCGGCCTCTACGACGACAGCCCGCGATCACGCGAGATCGTGTGGATCATGCTCGCGCAGCGCGCCGCGCGCGGCCTGGGTTCGCTCTACGCCCACGCCAACGACATGACCATGGAACAGGCGAGCCAGGTGCACGTGACCTGGACCCCGCGCCACTGGATGCAGCGCGAACCCGACCTGCTCAAGTTCGAACAGCACCTCTACCTGCGCCAACCCGGCTACGGCACCAGCTACGTCGTGGGCAAATATCTGCTCGAACGCCTGATGGCGAAAGCCGCCAAACTACAAGAGACGCGCGACGCCCCGTTCGTAATGAAGACGTTCTTCGAACAGGTCAACGACATCGGCGCGATTCCGCTGTCGCTGGTGGAATTGGAGATGGTGGGATCGGTGGCCGGACTTGCGGATAAGCCGCATGAACAAGGAAGGACGCAGTCAATTCCGAAGAACTAACGACGCCTGTTCTCGATGCACCTTTCTTCGTCGTTCCCGCGAACGCGGGAATCCAGGGACTGGATGGACTTCACGTAGAGCGCAAGGCACTGGATCCCCGCGTTCGCGGGGACGACGACGCTGGTACTTGGTCGTCCCTCAACGTCCGCTCGCGGCGACGACGCCGCTCACCTTTGGTATTCCCTCAACGTCCGTTCGCCCTGATCCTTCGACAGGCTCAGGACGGGGTACGCCTGCGGCGTATCGAAGGGCCCTGCATAACGGAGACGGCGTCGGACTGCCTTCTTCGCCAATCCGCAAATCGCGCCCAACCCTTCTCCGGGACTAACTGCCCCCGTCCCCGCCTTATTCCAGCGCCGCCGGAAACGCCGGCAGCCCAGCAAAATCTTCGGGCACGTGCTGGTGCACGATGCGGGCACCGGTGTCCTTCGCGAGCGCTTCGACGCGATCCATCGAGGCAATGGTCTGTGCGCGGTCGACGTTGAACGACGGAACCAGGCGCTTTCCCTGCGACTCCGCGAGATGCCACATGTCGCCGGTCAGCAGGACCGGGGTGCTCTTCCCTGGCTTCACCAGCAGCACGGTGTGACCCGGCGTGTGACCGGGTGCCTGCACGATGACTACCGTGCCATCGCCGAACACATCGTGGGTGCTATCGCCTTCGATCAACGTGGTCTTGGCGTTTTCCAGCGCACTGTAGGCCGCGAAGTCTTTGCCCTGACGCGCGGCCTCGGAAAACATAGCCGCACGTTCGTCCGCATCGACAATCCACGTCGACGCAGCGAACAGGTTGCCGTTGCCGATGTGATCGAAATGCAGGTGCGAGAACGACACGTACTCAATGTCGGCCGGCGTTAGCCCGAGCTCGGCCAGCTGCGCGCTGAGTTTCTTCTTCACCACGACGTGGACCGGGAAGCTTTCGGGCTTCAGCCCGTCCGGCATGTCGGCGATCGCCTCGGGCACGCCGGTATCCCAGATCAAGTCGCCCTGCGGGTGGCGGATCAGGTAACACGGATCGATGAACGTGCGTGCGACGCCCTTCATCGAGCCATCGTCGGCAAACATATCCACATCGGCGAATGCCAGATCGCCGCAGTTCATCGCGTACAACTTCACCGCAGGTGCGGCTGGCGGTTCCGGCGCGACCACGGGCGCACTCGCCACCGATTGCACCACCGCAGGCGCCGGAGGTGCATCGGGCGACGAGCAGGCAGCCATCGCGAGACACACGGACAACAGCGAAACACGTTTCATGCAATCACCTTGCGGCAGTTTGGCCAGGCTGCACATTGCCGGGTGCCTGGCCGGCAATCAAGTCATCCGACGATGATGCGAGAAATCGTCTGATGGACGCGTTCGGTACACCAATCACGGGGCGTCGGATGACGCCGATGGCCCGAGTGCTAGCCGGGTTCGATGTGGTGCGGGAGGGCTAAAAGCGCACGCGGTCGTCACGCTCGCGACGTCAGAGCCACTTTTTTGGCAATGCGCAGGAAGTAAAAGCCACGCTGGCATCGCTGCCGAACATTAAAGCGCCGACGGGCCACGCCATTTCGCCGGGGCCGAAACGCGCAATCAAATGAACAATCGCTATCCAAAAGGGGGCTAGAATCGATGTTCAAGTCCGGATTTCACACGTTAACGTTTGTTCACATACCGTTTGTCGGCTAAATGGCCCGCCAACGGCTATGATGCGCACCTCTGCGGCGGGAGGGTGCGAAAATGAGCCTCGCTGTAGCTTGCTGACGCTTTAAATGCACCGTCGTTGACGGCTAACAGCGCGTGCGGCCCGCCCCACGCTCAAGAGGACTTGCGGATGCGCATTCAACTTCAAGTGGCCGTGATGGCCGCACTCTGCCTCGTGGCATCCTCAGCTCAAGCCGCTGGTCAGGGGTTTGGACGCTGCAAGGACGGTTTCGCCGACGGCACGCGGGTCCGCACCGAGTCTCGTGGGGAGATGACGATCGGCCAGGTAGCGGTGAGCGACCGGGTCTGGTCCTACAACGAACTCCTCGGTAAGCCTGGCTGGAGCAAAGTTCTTCAGCGAGTCGACGGTGGTCAGCATTACCAGCTGCTCTTGGATTTCAGCGAGCCGGGATCAGCCGTGATCACCAAGGTGTGCTGGCGGATACAGCGCGTCGGTTGACCTGCGCAGCATCTGTCGCGAGCTGGGCGGACTTTCCGCCGCCGCGGCACGGATTTGTTTAACCCAACTTGTGACTTGTTCCGCCGGTATCTCTTCCACGACGAACTGGCCGACCACCTTCTGCGACTCCGTGTTGGCTCAGGGCGTGTCCGGGCTGCTTGAGCCGTTGCCACTATCGCAGGGATAGAAGCGCTTGGCCGTAGCCTTGCCGCACGCTGACGCGGCGATGAGTGCGGCGACCAGCGTGACTGATCGGGTGAGTGTTCTCATTTTCTGATCCCCTGGCTGGCAGCCGCCAACGACATTTGCGTCGCTGCAACGTAGTGCCTGCCATCTAACGCAGACTGCATATTGGGCGGTTTGACATTTATTTCTGCGCCTACGCTCGAAGCAAGAGGTGGTCGTAGGCTAGAAGTTGTCGGGGAAGGGGCCTGGAGGTCCATTCGACAACGAACGGGAATGCTTGACTCAGCCGGACCATTCGTCGGGCCCGGCCGCGGTGCCGGTGCAGACTATGATCCATGCCTGCCTTGTCGGAGCCGCGCCATGTCCCGTCTGCCGCTGATCCTCTTCCTTGCCTGCACCGCAAGCCATGCCGCCGACCGCGTCACAGGCGAAGCGTTCGCCACGCGATCGGTGGTGTACGCGCCGCACGCGATGGCCGCGACCTCGCATCCGCTCGCGACGCAGATTGCGCTCGATGCGATGCGGGCCGGTGGCAGTGCGATGGATGCCGCGATCGCGGCAAATGCGGCGCTGGGGTTGATGGAGCCGACCGGAAACGGGATCGGGGGCGATCTGTTCGCGATCGTGTGGGACCCGAAGTCGAACAAGCTGCACGGTTACAACGGCTCGGGGCGGTCGCCGCAGTCGCTGACCTTGAAGCATTTTCAGGAACTGGGACTGACCGATATTCCGCCGCTTGGGCCGTTGCCGGTAAGCGTGCCGGGGACGGTGGATGCGTGGTTCGCGCTGCATGGACGCTTCGGCAAGCGCACGATGGCGCAGAACCTCGCGCCCGCGATTGGCTATGCGCGTAACGGGCATCCCGTGCACGAGACGATCGCCTACTACTGGGGATTGTCGGTGCCGCGACTGTCGAAGTTCCCGGGGTTCATCGAGCAGATGACGATCGCCGGGCGCGCGCCGCGCACTGGCGAGATGTGGAAGAACCCGAATCTCGCGCGCACGCTGGAAAAAATCGCCAAGGGCGGACGCGACGCGTTCTACCAGGGTGAGATCGCGCGCACGATCGATGCCTACTTCAAAGCCAACGAAGGTTTCCTCTCGTATGACGATCTCGCCGCGCATCGCGGCGAGTGGGTCGAGCCGGTGTCGACGAACTATCGCGGATTTGATGTGTGGGAACTGCCACCGAACGGGCAGGGTATCGCCGCGTTGCAGATGTTGAACCTGCTGGAGCCTTACGATCTGAAGTCGCATGGCTTCGGCAGCGTCGAGCATCTGCATCTGCTGACGGAAGCCAAGAAGCTCGCCTTCGCAGATCGCGCGCGCTGGTACGCCGACCCGAGCTTTGGGCCGACTCCGGTCAAGAAGCTCATTTCGAAGGAGTACGCAAAATCACGCGCGGCGTTGATCTCGATGGACAAGAGTTTGCGCGAAGTGCAACCCGGCACGCCCTCCGAACTCGACGAAGGCGACACCATCTATCTCACCACGGCGGACACTGACGGAATGATGGTGTCGCTGATTCAGAGCAATTACCGCGGCATGGGCAGCGGCATGACGCCGCCGGGGCTCGGCTTCATCCTGCAGGATCGCGGCGAAATGTTTGTGCTGACCGAGGGCCATCCGAATAGCTACGCGCCAGGCAAGCGCCCGTTCCACACCATCATCCCGGCCTTCATCACCCGGGATGGCAAGCCGTGGTTGAGCTTCGGCCTGATGGGCGGCGCGATGCAGCCGCAGGGCCACGTGCAAATCGTGCTCAACCTCATCGACTTCGGCATGAACCTGCAGGAAGCCGGCGATGCGCCGCGACTGCATCATGATGGTTCGACCGAACCCACCGGACAGAACACCGCGATGAGCGACGGCGGCGTGATTGAACTGGAAAGCGGATTCCCGAACAAGACCATCCGCGCGCTGATGCGCAAAGGCCACGCGGTGAAATTCGCCGATGGCCCCTACGGCGGCTACCAGGCCATCGCGCGCGATCCGGTGACGGGCGTGTATGCCGGCGCGTCGGAGAGTCGCAAGGATGGGCAAGCGGCTGGGTATTGAGGGACTACGAGCTTGGATGGCTCCGGCGCACCTTTGCCACCCAAAACGGTTGAGGGAGGCTGCTCTAG
>JBKJTK010000129.1:0-4419 GCA_046590875.1 Chiayiivirga sp. | reverse complement strand
GCCAGCGCGCGGCGTTCCAGGTCGGCGGCGATCTCGGCCAGCGTGGCATGGCCGTAGATCCCCGGTTCGCGCGTGCCCAGCAGGTTGAGATTGGGTCCGTTGAGGACCAGCAGCTTGGCCACGGCGGGGCTCCGTAAGAGGGGCCAGAGTCTGGCCGAAGCACGTGGCCATTGTCCAGACGTTGGCGACGGAATGGCCGACGTTGCGGGCATGAAGCGAACGTTTGAATAGCGGCGCAGTTCAGCGCGCGGGCGCGGTCCAGGACTTCAGCTCGTCGTCGCGGAATGGCCCGAGCTTCTGCGCCAGCACGCGGCCGGACGCATCCACGAGCACGCTGTAGGGCAGCGCGCCGATGGCATTGCCCAGCTGCACCGAGCTGTCGTTCGGTCCGGCGCGATCGAGCAGGATCGGGTAGGTGACCGGGTTCCGCCCCAGGAAGCGCACCACCGCATCGGGCTCGTCCAACGCGATACCGACCACTTGCACGCCGATGTCGGGTTCTTGCAAAGCGTATGCATCCAATAGCGGCATTTCCTCCACACAGGGCGCACACCAGCTGGCCCAGAAATTGATGAGCAGGGGACGGCCCTGCCACTCACTCAGTCTCCGCGCCTGGCCGCTCAGATCCGGCAAGGTGATGGGCGGGACCGCATCGCCCACGGTGGTGGCGGCCGGGGTCGACGTCCGCGAGTGCTCTCGGGTGGTCACGGCCCGGCCCGCCCACAGGCCGAGCGCCCCCGCGACCAGGGCCAGGATCAGCGTGAGCAGAACGCCGCGACTCATCCCTGCCTGCGCGATCGGGCGCGCAACTCAGCGCGCCACGCGCTGCGTGCGCGCGACGAACTCGTCGACCGCTTCGAAGCCGATCAGGCGCAGGTCGCGCTGCTCGCTGCCGTCGAGTCCGAAGAACAGCGTGGCGGGCGGCCCGATGATGCCGTAGCGCTGCATCAAGGCCTGATCGATGTCGTCGTTGGCCGTGACGTCCGCCTTGACCAGCACGAAGTCCGCGAGCGCGGTGTGCACCGCGGGAGCGGTGAAGGTGTACTTCTCCATCTCCTTGCAGGCGACGCACCAGTCGGCATAAAAATCGAACAGCAGCGGCTTGCCGTTCGCATTCGCCGCGGCGATCGCCGCCTCGACTTCGGCAATAGATTTCACGCGCTGGAACGGCAAGGCCTCGGCCTGCGCCTGCTCGCCGCCGCCGAACACGCCGCGCAGCGGTTGCAGCGCATCGCGGCCGCCACCGAAGGCGCCGATCAGTTCCATCGCGCCGAGCAGCAGCAGTACGACGCCGAGGCTCTTCCACAAACGCTTCCAGCCCGAGGCGTCATCGGCAAGACGTTCCAGCCCACCCAGATACACGCCGCACGCGATCAGGAGCGCGCCGACCATCAGCAAGATCCAGAACGGCGCCAGGAAGCGCTCCAGCATCCAGATCGCCAGCCCCAGGAACAGCACGCCGAACACGGCCTTCACCGTGTCCATCCAGGCGCCCGCGCGGGGCATGATCCGACCCGCCGCGGTGCCGAACAGCAACAGCGGCGCACCCATGCCCAAGGACAGCGAGAACAGCGCCAATCCGCCCAGCACTGGATCGTGCGTCTGCGCGATGTAGAGCACGGCGGCGGCCAGCGGCGGCGCGACGCAAGGTCCGACGATCAGGGCCGAGAGCACGCCCATGATCGCGACCCCGGCGAGCGAGCCGCCGCTCTGGCGATTGCTGAGCGCGGTCAACCGCGTCTGCAAAGCGGTCGGCAACTGCAGTTCGTAGAACCCGAACATCGAAATCGCGAGTGCGACGAACAGCAGCGCGAACGCGGTGAGGATCCAGGGCTGCTGGAAGGCGGCCTGCAGATTGGCGCCGGCCAAGCCCGCGACCACGCCTGCGAGCGTGAAGACCAGCGCGGTGGCTAGCAGGTAGACCAGCGACAGCGCGAACGCGCGCGCGGTCGAGATCTGTCCGGCGCCCGCGATGATACCCGCGAGGATGGGAATCATCGGAAACACACAGGGCGTGAACGCGAGCAGCAGGCCAAAGCCGAAAAAGCTCAGCAAGGTAACCCACCGGTTCGGACCCGCGAGTGCGGCCGCCAAGCGGCCGTCTTCGCCGAGCGTCGCGGCGTCCTGTGGGGTAGCGCGCGTGCCGGACTCCGCGTTCGATTGGGACCGCGAAGCCGCGAGTTGCGCTGCGCTCGCTTCCGGCAGTGCCACATCCACTTTGCGCGTCATCGGCGGATAGCAGATGCCGTCGGTCTGGCAGCCCTGAAAGGTGACTTCCAGGGTCAATGACTCGGCCTGGGCGCGCATCCGTCGCAGCGGCAGCGGGACTTCGATCTGGTCGAAATAGACAGTCACCCTGCCGAAGTGCTCGTCCTCGTGTTCGGAGCCGGTCGGCCATTGAGGCGAACCCAGCGCGACCTGCGGGTTGTCGATCACACGAAAACTGGAGCGGTCGCGATACAGGTAATAGCCCGGCGCGGGCGTGAAGCGCAGTAGCAGCTCGGTCGGTGTGGTCGCGATGGCTTCGAAGCCGAAGGCTTGCTCCGGCGGCAGCGGCAGGGCGTCGCTCGCGCCGCCGAGCGCGGGCGATGGCGCGCCGAGGGCTTGCTGGAGGGAGTTTGTCGCGAGTGAGGCTTGCGTGGTCGCGGCTTCCTCCCCTCCTGCAACAACACGCTCTTGTAGAGGCTGGGGAAGTCGTGACGGCGAATCATCGACTGCGGCGACGCTACTCTCCGCCGGCAACGCCACCGCGATCCGCTGCTGATGCGGCGGATAACACACGCCCACATCCGCGCAGCCCTGATAGCGCACGTTGAACGTCGCTTCGGTGATACCGCTCGCGGCGGCGCCGGTAAGCACGGCGGTGAGCTCGTCGCGATAGGTCTCGACGTCGCCGAAGAATTCGTCATTCTTCTTTTCGCCTGGCGGCAAGACCAGCGGATTGAATTTGAAACTCGAATCCACCGACATCGCGGCGATGCGGTGCTTGTAGAGGTAATAGCCGTCCGCGATCTTCCACCGGAACTCGATGCGGCCGCGTTCGGTAGCGGTCGCGCTGAGCGCGAAGGCCTCTTCGACCGGCAGCAGCTCGGCCTCGTCGATCGCGGCGCGCGCGGGCAGCGACAGCACCGCGAGCAGCGCGGCCAGGGCAAATCGGGATCCAGTCATGCGGCTCAAGAGTCGGAGAGAGGGGAGGTGGATTCGCCGATCCAGTCCAGGTAACGAGGAAGGCCGGCGACCGCTTCGACCGCAATCAGCTCGGGGAGTTCGTACGGGTGCAACGAAATCACGGCGTCGCGCAGGGCCGGGAAGCGATCGGCCGTGGTCTTGATGAGCAACTGCACCTCGGTGCCGCGCTCGATAGCCCCGCGCCAGCGATACACCGATACCGCGCCCGGGAGCCGCGTCACGCACGCGGCGAGCCGGCGCTCGACCAGCGCCTGCGCCAAGGTATCGGCGCAGGCCTCATCCGGGCAGGTGCAGAACACGATCACCGCACCCATGCAGGCAGACCCGATGCGCCCTTGAACAGAGATGGCATGGTCGCCCGGCAGACCCTCAACGTGGGTGGGGTCATCACGCCGGCTTCGGCGCCAGTTCACGCTTGAGGATCTTGCCCGATGCGGTCATCGGCAGCGCATCGCGGAATTCGACGTGGCGCGGATACTTGTAGGCCGCGAGACGCTCGCGGGTCCACTCGATCAGCTCGGCTTCGCTCGCGCTGACGTCCGGCTTGCGAATGATGAAGGCCTTGATTTCTTCGCCGTACTCGGGACATGGAATGCCGATGACGGCGGCGAGCGACACCGCCGGGTGCGTGATCAAAAGTTCCTCGATTTCACGCGGATAGACGTTGAAGCCGCCGCGAATGATCATATCCTTGCTGCGATCTACAATGTAATACGCGCCGTCGGCATCGCGTCGTCCGAGGTCGCCGGTGCGGAACCAGCCGTCGCGCATCACCGCAGCCGTGGCCTCCGATTTACCGTAGTAGCCCTTCATCACGTTGTGACCCCGGATCGCGATCTCGCCGATGCTGCCCACGGTGTCCATCGAGTTCCACTCATCGTCAATCAAGCGCATCTCGATGCCCCAGAGGGGGGTGCCGATCGAACCCGGCTTGATCGGCTGATTCTTGCGCGAGAAGCTCGCGACGGGCGAGGTTTCCGATAGCCCATAGCCTTCGAGGATCTGCACCCCGAAACGACGCTTGAACTCCTCAAGGATCTGCACCGGCAGCGCCGCGCCGCCCGCGGCGGCAACGCGAAGATGCGACGCGATGGCCGCCACGTCGACGCTGTCGTCGAGTGCGTTCAGCAGTGCCCAGTACATGGTTGGCACGCCGGCAAACATCGTGACCTTCTCGCGCAGCATCGCGGCGAGCGCGGCCTTGGCATCGAAGCGCGGCAGCAACACCAG
>JBKJTK010000126.1:0-4434 GCA_046590875.1 Chiayiivirga sp. | reverse complement strand
CCGTCCATCCACTTGCCGTTGGCGTCGTACTTGCCCGGCACGAACACCGCAGATTCGGGATTCAACATGCGCTGCCGATCGGCGAAAAAATCGTCGCTGCAGTCGAGCGCGACCGCGCCCAGACGCGCATCGGCGAGATTGACGTGGCGGCGGGTGAACTCGGGAGCGTCGGGGTCGGTGGCGATCAGAGCCATGGAAGGTCCGGAAGGATGGTACGAAAGCCAAGCATAGAACGTTGAATTGGCTCGGTGTGCCGTTCAAGAACGAATCATGTCGCGCAGGCGGAAGCCCGCAATGGTAGCGATCTGGCGCAAGGCTTCGTCGTGTTCGGTCTGCGGGTCATTCAACAATCGTTGCGCGATCGCTTCGATGATCGTCGTGCGAGTGAGCCCACGCACTGCGATGATGAAGGGGAATCCGAACTTCTGATGGTAGGCGACATTCAACTCGGTCAGGCGCTTGAGTTCGCCCGGGCTGCATTGGTCGAGTTCCGCGCCGCGCTGTTCGCGCGCCGAGGCTTCCGTCAGTTCGCCGCGGAGCGCGGCCTTGCCCGAGAGTTGCGGATGAGCGCGGATCAGCGCCATCTGTTCGCGCGTCGTGGCGGCATCGACCGCCGAGCACATCGCGGTATGCAAGGCGCCGACGCTGGAGAAAGGCCGCTGCGGCCAGGTGCGCTCGGCGATCCAGGGTGAGTGCTCGAACGTGCCGCCCAGCGCCGCGACAAAGGTGGCTCGGTCGAGCGTGTTGATCTCGTCCAGGGTCACTGGCCTACTCCCGTTTCGCGCCAAGGATGCCGCATCTTCCAGTGCCGCGCGATATCGATGCGGCGCGTCACCCAGACCCGGTCGTGTTTCGCAACGTGGTCGAGAAAGCGTTGCAGCGCGATGAAACGTCCGGGTCGTCCCAGCAATCGACCATGCATGCCGATCGACATCATCTTCGGCGTGTCCACGCCTTCGGCGTAGAGCACGTCGAAGCTGTCGCGCAGGTACTCGAAGAAATGCTGCGCGGTGTTGAAGCCCTGCGGCGTCGCGAAGCGCATGTCGTTGGCGGCGAGCGTGTACGGCACCACCAGGTGCGGAGTGCGTGCGCCGTCGGACACCTCGACCTCGCTCCAGAACGGCAGCTCGTCGCCATAGTAGTCGCTGTCGTATTCGAAACCGCCGTGCTCGACCACGAGGCGACGTGTGTTCGGACTATCGCGGCCGGTGTACCAGCCCAAGGGGGCGGCGCCGGTGAGTTCGGTGTGGATCGCCACGGCGCGCCGCAGATGCTCACGCTCTTCTTCGATCGGCATCGCCTGGTAATGAATCCAGCGCCAGCCGTGCGAGGCGATCTCATGCCCGAGTTCCATGCAGGCACTCGTGAGTTCGCGCGTGCGCTGCATCGCCATCGCGACGCCAAACACGGTCAATGGCAGACCGCGACGCTCGAACTCGCGCAGGATGCGCCAAGACCCGACGCGTGCGCCGTACTCGTAGATCGACTCCATGCTCATGTGACGCGCCGGATAACTCGCGGCACCGACGATCTCCGACAGGAACTGCTCGCTGCCGGCATCGCCATGCAGCACGCAACTCTCGCCGCCTTCCTCCAGATTCAACACGAACTGCAGCGCGATGCGGGCACCGTGCGGCCAATCGGCAAACGGAGGATGACGGCCGTAGCCGACGAGATCGCGGGGATAGGAGGACGGAGGCGGGTGCGTCGCTAGGCTCATTCGCAGAGCATAGCGATTTAGCGCCGCGCCGGGCTCCGGATCAGACCGGCGCCCTCACTCGAAGCCACTGGCAAACAGCGGTTGCACCGACACGTACAGCGCAAACGTCTCCGTCAACGACGAGCCGAAAGCGATATTGCCCTGGTAGCTGAATCGTCGTGCCCCTTGGGCGTTGGCCTGCGACAGGAAGGCGGCAGTCGAGTTGGGTGGGGAGAGCGCTTCGAACACGAAGTTGTCGGGGCGTGCGCTGTCCTTGATGTAGAGCGAGGCGAACTCGAACCCGCTGCTGCCGTAGCCGTAGTCTCCACGAAAGCGGAAGCCGCGCGCGCCTTGGGTATTGACCTGGACCACGAAGGCCGCAGCGCTGCTCGCGAGCGCCGTGCTCTCGTAACTGAAGATCCCGCTGCTGGTGGTGTCCTTGCCGAACAGCGAGGCGAAAACGAAGTTGCCGAACGCGTCGGCGAAGGCAACGTCGCCCTTGTAGCTGTAGCCGAGCGCACCCTCGCTGTTGATCAGGTTCAAAAACTCCGCCTGCGATGTCGCCGGCGTGCGTTGCTTCCAGGCGTAAGTCGAGAGCGAATCGTTGCGCACCAGCAGCGAGACCATGTCGCCTGCGAATGAGTGGTCGCCGATGTAGCGATAGCCCTGCGCGCCGAACTGGTTGAGCCGCGCCACCAGCGCCGTGGCCGAACTTTCGGTCGGGAAGGTCTGGTAGGAGTAAAGCACGGCGCGCGCGGTGTTGCGCGCGAACACCGAAACCGCCGGGCCAAACGGATCGCCGAAAATGTTGTCGCCCTCGAACGCGAACCCTTGCATGCCCTGGCTGTTGGATTGGGCGACAAAGCCGGAGGCAGAGGTGGCCGTGGCCTGGGTGGTGTAGACGTAGACGCCCGCCCGTGGCGATTCGACCGCGGAAAAGAGCTGGGCATGGCTGCTGTCCACGAGCAGCGCCATCAGCAGCATCAATCCCGACAAGCGGCCCAGGGTCGTGCGCAACCACGCGGCCGGTGTCGGCTGAGTCTTTTGCATCGGAGCATCTTTCATTGAGGTCGACCGGAACGTCATCTTGCCGCGGGCGCGCCAAGGGAGGCGGACTATACCGGCAAAGCACCGCCGCGCCTGCCGACGTTGCGGCGGGTTGCGCGCGACCCACGGGGAGACGTCCCGGCATCGGGACGCGGTGCGGCCCCGGCCACGACAATCCGGATCAGGGCGCGACGTCCACCACGATGTCGTCTTCGGTCTCGGTTTCCGCATCCGGCCCGCTGCTGAAGACGCTGAGGCCGGCATCCGTGGCGCGGAAGCCGTAGCCGTAGCCGTCGAACGGGTCGATCGGCGATTCATTCTCGTCGCGATACTTGGACCAGACCGCGTCGAGTTGCTCGGTGTCCGCGAGTTTCTCGCCCGTCGCCTCGCGGTGTTCGCGCACCACGCCCGCAATCGTTGCGAGATCGGCGCGGGCCTGCTGCTCGAGCTCTTCGACCGGGCGTGGCGGCGTATCAGCTTGTTCCTCGTGCGTGGCGGCGCTGGGCGTGGTGCTCGCGGCATCGGTCAGTGACTGCAGCGTCGACATCCACAGCGCGAACCCCGCCATGCCGGCCAGCCAGGGAAGGACGATGACCGCCGAGAGAATGAGCGTGGCGCGCAGCGGGCCTTTGGTGCTGTAGGGAAGCATGCGGCCCAGGGCGGGGTCGATCGCTTCGATGCGTGCCGACAGCGGCGGGTAGTTCGACAGCCAGCAGCCGATCGCCATCCAGCCCGTATCCAGCGTCTGACGCTGAGCCACGAACGCCTGCAGGTTGACCTTCGGACCGCGCGCGCCGCCAGCGGCCAGGATTGCCAGACCGCGTGCGGCACCACCGCGATCGCCGCACAAGCTCGCACCCCAACGATCGCAGGAGAATTCGCAGGCGCGCGAATAAGCCTGCCCCAGGAAGGGCACGAAACGCCCGGGCGCCGTGAGCCAGAACCAGTCGAGGTGACCGAGTTTCAGATGCCCGAGCTCGTGCCCGATCACCATGTCGCGCGCGGCGTCGTCGTCGCCGCAGGCGTCCAGCAATTCGGCAAACAACACGATCATGCGACCGCCGAACAGTTTCGTCGCAAAGGCGTTGAGCGAGCCGCCGGCCTGCACCAGATAGCCCTCGGGCGACTGCGCCATCCCGGACTGGCGCGACAACGTCGTCACGCGCTCCCACAGCTCCGGGAACTGCTCGGGCCCCAGGCGCACGCCGCTGCCACGTATGTGGGCGATGAACATTACGTGCGAGAAGAAGAGGAACACTGCGATCAAGCCGGCGTAGACCACGCCGATGATCGACAGCGCCAGCAGCAACCAGATCGCCACGGCGGCCAGCAGCACCATCACGAACAGGGGCTTCTCACTGGACCAGCGTTCGATCCGTGGCGTAACCAGGGCCGGATCCGAGTGCGGGAGGGAAAGGGCAGGGGCGTGCATGAGGGTTTCCTGGAAAGCGTTGGGGGGATTTTGCGGCTATGGCAGCTAAAACGGAGCGGAGGGCCGGTTTCACCCCTCCTGGTTCGATCTGGGAGGAAACGACATCTCGCCCAACCTGATTGCGGCCGCATTGGTGCACTGCATCACGAAGATTGCACCTATATGGTGCAGCCCGTGGCTGGGGGCTAGCCCGTTTCAACTGAAATCAACGCGTTAAGCACTCTCGAGAGCTGGCACGGCACTTGCTGAAGCAGGA
>JBKJTK010000477.1:0-9964 GCA_046590875.1 Chiayiivirga sp. | reverse complement strand
GCTGCCGCCGCGGACACCGGGCAGTTGCGGCAGTGCAGCGTTTCCACCAGTCGCTCGCAACTGTGGTCGC
This sequence comes from Chiayiivirga sp., assembly GCA_046590875.1. Taxonomy (GTDB): domain Bacteria; phylum Pseudomonadota; class Gammaproteobacteria; order Xanthomonadales; family Xanthomonadaceae; genus JALCLA01. The sequence continues at coordinate 9,894 of JBKJTK010000477.1, read as the reverse complement.
CTCCCTGCACGCCGATGCGACGCCAGCAATGATCGAGTTCAACGCTCATCGCGTCGCGTCCTGGCGGCGAATGCGCAGGCGCGCTGCGCGAGCGCGCAGGTCTTGCGCCTGCTCGCCCAAGCCGCGGCGCTCGGCGATGCCGACACGTTGTTCGAGCGCATCGAGGTGCTCTCGATCGAGATACAGAACGCGAGTGAAGGCACGGTCGGCGGCGTCGGTGTTGCCTTCGGCCGACTCCAGCAGGCCCAGCAGATAGAGCGCACCGACATCGACGGGAGTTTGTTTCAGGTGCTGCAGACATATCTGCCGCGCTTGATCCAGGTGTCCGCCGTCGGCCAGACGCTGGGCGACGACCAGCGGTCCGGGCGTGACTACCGGTGGCACCGGCGTGGCTTCGGTCGACGCAGGAGTAGCCAGGCTCGTTCGCGCTGCTTTGGCCGTTGCAACGGCAACCGGCACTGCAGTGGGTCGCCGCACGTGTCGCGAAGGCTCAGCCGTCTGGCCGCATTCGCGACGGACGAAACTCAATGGACAGCCGCGTTCGTAAGGCTGCAGCAGTTGCGACATCGAAGTCAGAACCTCGGCCTGACCGGCGAGGATCAAGCCCGGGGTCTGCAGCGCGGCCAACAAGGTGTTGAGCAGCTGTACGCGCGCGTCGGGGTGCAGATAGATGAGCAGGTTGCGGCAGAACACCACATCGAAGAGGTCCTCCGCGCGCAACAGATGCGGGTCCAGCGCATTGCTCTGCCGGAAACGCGCGCAACGGCGCACGGTGGCATCGAGAACGAACCCGTCGCTCGTGGCTTCCATCCAGTGCGGCACGGGCGCGCGCCCGCGCAACGAGCTGCTGCGGTATACGCCAGCCTGGGCGCGACGAATCGCCAGATGCGAGACATCGATTCCGAGCACGTCGATGTCGCTCGACGCCCATCCCGCGTCGAGCAACGCGATCACCGCCGAATAGGCTTCCTCGCCGGCCGCGCAGGGCAGGCTCAGCACCCGCAGCGGGCGACGCTCGCGCTGCTGTTGCTCGCGCGCGAATCGGACCAGGTCGTCGTATTGCTCGGCGGCGCGGAAGAACCAGGACTCGGGTACCACGAAGTGCTCGCTGCAATCCGCAAATGCGTCCGCATCGACAGCGACGCGGCGATACAGTGCATCGTCGCTGGTCACCCCGAGGTCGCGTCGCGCATCGGCGCAGGCATCGTCGAGCACACGCTCGCCCAACGAGGCGAGATCCAGACCGAGCCGATCGCGCACCAGATTGAGCAGCGCCTCGCGACTCATGCCTGCGCCTCCTCGCTGAACAACGCAGCCAGCGCCTCGGGCAACAACTGGGCCGGATCGAGCAGTTGCGGCAGCTCCGACTGTTCGGCCAGGTGATCGCCGAGCCAAGGCACGTCCGGCAGCCGAAGCCCGGGCATGGTGTGCTTGGTGGCGACCAGATCGAGCACGTTCTCTGCCAGCAAGCCAACCAGCCGCTGCCCGCCCGATCGCACCAGCGTCACCACGATCAAGCGACTGGAACGCAGGGGCGCGCAATCGCGTCCCAGCATCAGCCGACAGAGGTCCACGACCGGCGTCAGCGTGCCGCGAAATGGCAGCAGCCCGACCACGCCGGCCGGCGCCAGCGCCAGCGGCCGCAACTCGCGGCGCGGCAGCACTTCCACGACAAAAGCGGCGGGCAGCGCCAGCCGCAATTCGCCGACATGGAAGGCGAGCGCGAGCATCGGCGGGGCCTGGCCTCAGTTGCCGACGTTGAACTGGGCGATTTCCTGCTTCAGCACCGACACCGCATCGCGCAGGCTCTCGGTGGCGCTGTTGAACTCGCGCAGCGAGACCGAAGTCTGACGCGCGCCGTCGATCAGCTGTCCCATGGCTTCGCCGATCTGACGCGCGCCTTGCGATTGACTGCGCATGCCGTGGTTCACCGCATCGAAACGCTCGGACAGCGTCTGGACCTGACTGATGATCTGTCCGAACTGGCCGCCCACACGCACCACGTTGCCGACCCCGCTGCGTACTTCCTCAGCGAAGCGGTCGATCTCCATCACGCCGGCGGAGACCGCGGTCTGCATCTGCTTCACCATTTGCTCGATGTCCAGCGTCGCCACCGCAGTCTGGTCGGCGAGGCGGCGGATCTCGCGCGCCAGGACCAGGAAGCCGAGTCCGTGCTCCCCGGCCTTCTCGGCCTCGATCGCGGCGTTGATCGACAGCAGGTTGGTCTGGTCGGCGACCTTGGAGATGGTCGTGACCACGCCGGTGATTTCCGCGGCTTCTTCGCGGATCGCGGCCAGGCGTGCGGCCATGGTGTTGGCGGCCTGCGCGAGGCGCTCCATGGTGGTGTCGAGATTGCGCAACCCGCTCTGACCATCGGTAGCGAGCTCCGCGGTCTGGCTGGCGACGGTGTTGACGCCCTCCATGGTCGACATCAGCTCGGTGCTGGTGGCGCTGATCTGCTTGACTGCGGCCGCGATCTGATTGGTCGACGCGCCGAAGCTCTGCACCGTGGCTTCCTGCTGGCGGCTGGTGGCGGCAAACTCGGTCGCCGTGCTCATCAACTCGATCGAGGCCTGCTTGGCACGCGTCACCAGCGCACGCAAGCTTTGGGTCATGCCGCCGATCGCCTTGAGCAGGCGGCCAGCCTCGTCGTTGGCGTCGGAGGTCGGCACTTCCGTCGCAAGATCGCCCGAGGCTACGCGATGCGCGACGTCGGCGGCGAGTTGAATGCGTCGCGACAGGTCACGCGCGCTGCGCTGGGCGTAGGCGGCCATGAAGCCGACCACCAGCAGGATGGCGCCGGCGAGAAAGATCAGGGTTCGGCTCTGGGTCGCAATCAGCTCATCGGCCTTGCGTTCGAACTCCGCGTTGCGAGTCGTGGCGAGTTCGACCACCTGGTCGATCGCCAGGCGATGCGCTTCGTAATGGCGATTCATCTGCGCCAGCAGCACTCGCGCGCGTTCACGATCGTTGGCGCGGATCGCGGGCACATACTGCTCGTCGCGCAATCGAAAAAATTCCATCGCCGCGCGGTAGGCCGTGACCGTCATCAGGTCACTCATGGAGTCCTTCGGCAATTCGCGCTTCCAGAACTCCTGCCGCGATTCGTAATCCACGCGCAAGCGTTCGCCGCGTTCGGTCAGTTGGGTGATGCGGGTGGGGTCGGTCTCATCGATCATCTGCACCGACAGCAGGTACGGTTCGATGATGTATTCCGGCGGCGGAAGCACGTCGGCGATGAGATCCTTGCCGAGAACGATCTCGTTGTAGATCGGCCCCTTGACCCGGACTTGCTCCAGCGTGCGCCACGTGGTGAAACCGAAGAGAACGAACAAGCCCCCGAATACGACGACCAGTAACGTCAGCCGGCTGGCCAGTTGTGAGTTACCCATGGTGCGCTCCCCCGTCGTGGACGCACCGATTTAACCACACTCGGGCGTTTATCCGAGGGGCCCGCTAGCCAGCCGCTGACGAAGCATCGGTCAGCCTCAGCCAACTCGCCAGCACCCCGCGCGCCTCCTCCACCCCGCGTTTGCTCTCGGCTGAGAACAATCGCATCGACAGCAAAAAGGCCAGGCTCCCGCCTGGCCTTTTTTTTTGCCTCTCAACGACTATGGCGCTGCCGCTCCACCGCCGCAATATTTGGCACGGAACTCCATCGCCTTGGGCATCAGCGACTGCAAATGCTGAATGCGAGTCCCGGCGCTGGGGTGGGTGGAAGCGAACTCCGGCGGGCTCTGGCCTTCCTTGGCCTGATCCATACGCTCCCACAGCGCGATCGCTTCCTGCGGGTTGTAGCAGGCCGCGGCGGTGAGCATCAGACCGATCTCGTCGGCCTGGGTTTCGTGGCTGCGGGCGTACGGCAGCGACGAACCGTAGCCGTAAGCTGCAAATACAGCTTGCTGCATGCCCGGGTCCATGCCGCTCATCGCGCCGGCCATCTGTCCGACTTGTTCGAGCTTCTGCCGACTCATGCGTTGTGCGCCATGACGAAGCAGCGCGTGGGATATCTCGTGGCCCATCACCACCGCTAACGCATCGGCGTTCTGCGCTACCGGCACCAGGCCTGTGTAGACCGCCATCTTGCCGCCGGGCAGGCAGAACGCGTTCACCTGCGGCGAATCGATCACGCTCACGTCCCACTCGAAGTCGCGCGTGATGTGCTGCGGCTGCAGGCCATTTTCGGCAGCGAGCGCGGCTTCCACTGGCTCGATCTTGGCGATGAGGCGGCGCGCAATGTCGCGAATCTGGGTGGCGACCTGCGAATTCGGATCGAGCGCCTGTTCCTGCGAGAGAATCTGCTCATAGGCCTGAAGGCCAAGCGCTTCCTCGTCCTCCAGCGACAGGCTCTTGTCGATCATGACCTTTGTGCCAGTAACCGGGTCAACGCTCTGGTTCGAGAACCAGTAGTAAGCCGCGTAACCCGCGAATGCCAACAGCACCCACCAACGGATACCGCCGCCGCGGCGGCGCATCGGCGCGCCATCCGCCTGGGAGGGACTCGGACCACGTCCACCAAAGGGACTGTTCATTACTGTGCTCCTGCAACAAATCGGAAAGGTGCCATGGAGACTTCCCCGTCAACCCCTCGAAAGTTACCCGAGACGCGCGCCGATTGCACCGCTTCCACCGATCGGTGTGGGTCGTGCATTCAGCTTGCCGGTCGACCGCTATAGATCGCGTGCCACGCGGAATCCGACGCGGGCGTTAGTAGTGTCGGGCGTAGCGCTGATGCGGAATGCGGAACGCGCCTGATCGGGTGCGCTGGCCCAGGAGGCACCGCGGATCACGCGCTTGATGCAGCCAGGATTGACCCACGCCGAGCCGTCGGCAGGTGCGCGCGCGTAGTTGTCATGCCAGCAGTCTTCGACCCATTCGGAAACGTTGCCGTCGGTGTCGTGCACGCCGTAGCGGTTGGGTGGGTACGTGCGCACCGGCGCGGCGCCCCAGTACCCGTCTGCATAGTCGGGAAACCCGTTCGACCAGACTCGCCGGGAGATCGAGCGGTCCAGGTTGCCGGTCAGGTTGGCCACGATCCGCCTCGGGTTAGCATCGCCCCAGGGAAAGCGGGCGCTACTGCCGGCGCGTTGCACATATTCGAACTCCGCTTCGGACGGCAGCCGATAGGTTTTGCCGGTCTCGCGCGCGAGCCAGTCGGTATAGGCCTTGGCATCGTTCCAGGACACGTGCACCACCGGCAGGTCGGCTTCCGCCAGGCGCCCGCCGTGATTCTGCTGCCAGTCGACGCCGTCGCGATCACGCATGCTGCCCGTGCGTTCGTCGTAGATGGTCGAGCGTCCGGATTGCTGGGCGCTAGTGACGTAGCCGCTGGCCAACACGAAGGCGCGGTACTGCGCTACGGTGATCTCGCTGCGCCCCAGCCCGAAGCCGCGTTTCAGGCTTACGATGTGCTGCGGCCCCTCGTGCTGCTTGCGGTCGGCCTCGCCGCGCGGCGATCCCATTTCATAGCTTCCGACCGGAATCACCACGAGCTCCGGCCCGGTGCCCCCGCTCATCAAGGTGTCCGTCACCTTCTGCCCGGGCGCGAACCCGCCGTAGAGACGGGCCAGTTCGATGCTTGCGCGCAATTCCTCAATGCCCTGCGATTGCGCCGACACTTGCTCCAGCTGACCCAGCAGTTGCTCGGCGCGTGCGACATCGCCACTGCCGGCGGCAGCATGCGCCTGCTGCAGCAATTCGCCGGCGCGATCCTGACGCAACTCCACGATTCGGGTGCTGGCGTCCTGCACGCTGCCTGAGTCCGGACGCAAGCGCGCCGCATCGGCCAGCAACTTGTCGGAACGCGCGTAATCGCCGGCTTCGGCCGCCGCGGTGGCTTGCGCAACCACGGCGGACTCCAGTCGCGCCAAACCTGCCAGTGCCAGCGGGTGCGCCGCGTCGCGTTGCAACACGTCCGCGTAGACGGCCGCCGCGTTGTCGTCGTCGGGTTCGAGCCATTGCCCCGCGTCCATCAATCGCTGTGCCTTGGCCAGCAACGCGTCGATCTCGCGTCCGGCGTCGACGCGCACCGTCAACGCGGTCACGGCTACGTCGTCGGGTCGCAGTCTGAGCAACACCGACAGCAGTGGTGAGGCATCGTCGTAGCGACGTTCGCTCAGTGCGCTTTCTATGCGTTCCAATAGGTTGGTCACGATGCCGTCGATACCTGCGCGCGCCGCGGCGTTCGCGGGGTCTGACGCCAGCACCAACCGGTACAAGCCCAAGGCGTTGCCCTCGCCCTGTTCGATACGTCCGTCCTGCATGGCCTGGTCCGCGCGTTGCAGCGTGTCGGCGATCGATGCCTCGCTCAAGGGCGCAGGTTCCGGCTCCGATTCCGGCTCGGGTGCAGGTTCGGGTGTGGATGGGTCGGGCGATTCCTCGTTCAAGGCCGGCGCACTGGGCTCGGGGGTGGGTACCGCGCTCGCCTCCGGCACGGGAACTGCGGTCGTCGCCGATGCCGGCGTGTCCACCGCCTTCGACGGCGCTGGCGGCGTGGCTTCTTCACGGCTGCACGCCGAAAGCGCTGCAACTACGAGGAGTATCGTCAGTACGCGCATCGTCAGCTGGTCGCGCACTCCTTCCTCCCACCGGACTCGCGCCGGAAAATCGTCTGGAACGCAGCCCGTCGCCATGGTTCACAACCGTCGCCGCGAGCAGTCGAGGCCAGACAGGCCTGCGACCGCGCCCCTCGCTTGGCCGGCGGAATCGAACTTAGGCTATTGTCGCGGCCTAATCAACTTGACGGAATGCAAACAACGATGGCCGACTGGATCGCCACCACGGCGGAACTCGACGCGTCCCTGAGTGGACCGAACGCCGGACCGGTCGCGCTCGACACCGAGTTCATTCGCGAGAAAACCTATTACCCGCAGCTGGCCCTGGTGCAGGTGGCGCTCGGCGAGACCATCCTGCTGCTCGATCCGCTCGCACTCGGCGCGGCAAAACCGCTGTGCGACCTGCTGCAAGGCCCTGCACTCAAGCTGATGCACAGTCCCAGCGAAGACTTGCAAACTTTCAAGCACCACTACGGCCTATTGCCGCGGCCGCTGTTCGATACGCAGGTGGCCGCGGCCTTGACCGGCCTCGGCGCCGGACTCGGCTACCAGGCCCTGATCGAGAAGCTGCTGGGCATCCGGCTGGAAAAAGGCGAGACGCGTTCGGACTGGATGCGGCGCCCGTTGTCGGAATCGCAACTCACCTACGCCGCCGATGATGTCCGCCACCTCGCCGCCGTGCACGTCCTGCTCGAGCAAAAATTGCGTGCGCTGAACCGCCTGTCGTGGTTGACGGAGGAATGCGAGCGACAACTCGCCGGCGCCGAACGTGACGAGATCGATCCGCAGCCGCATCTGACGCTGCGCAGCGCGCAACGCCTGCGACCCGAACAGCAAGCGCGCTTGCGGCGCCTGCTGATCTGGCGCGAAGGCGAGGCCCGCCGCAGCGACAAGCCGAAGAGCTGGATCATCGACAACGAACTCGTGGTGGAGCTCGCGCAACGCGAGTTCGCCAGTCGAGCCGAGTTCGAGACGCTGCTGGACGCACGTCCACGTGCGCCACGACGGGCCCGCGACGAACTGTGGGAGTGCGTGGTGCGTCCGCTGCAAGCCGAGGAACTCGACATCCCGCTGGCCGAAACACCCGATCCGCGCTGGCGCGAGCCACTGAAGAAAATGCAGGACGCGGTCGCGCGCATCGCGACCGAACTGGAACTCCCCGAAGGCCTGCTTTGCGCCCGCCGGCATCTGGAAACACTGATCGCCAGTCGCCGCTGGCCGCGCGCACTGGAAGGCTGGCGCCAACCACTCCTGGAGCCTGCGCTGTCGCCACTGCTGGGCTGAAGGCATTCACTCGATGCACGCAGCCCGCGTACTTGCCCGGCCCCAACCGGAATCGGTATCATGCAGTCCCTTCGTGGGGCGGTAGCTCAGCTGGGAGAGCGCGTCGTTCGCAATGACGAGGTCAGGAGTTCGATCCTCCTTCGCTCCACCACGATAACAACAAGGCCGGCGCAAGCCGGCCTTGTTGTTTTTCATTCCAACGGCAACTCGACGGTGGCGATGCAGCCGCGCCGGTCGCGCCGATCTTCCAGCGTCAGCTGCCCGCCATGGCCTTCGACAATCTGCTGCGCTAGCACCAGTCCGATGCCGGAGCCACCGGGTTTCGTGGTGAAGAACGGCACGAACAGATTGTCCGAACTTCCGAGCCCCAGTCCTTCGTCGAGAATTTCGATGCGCAAGCGTCCGGATTCGATCTGCCAGCGCAGTTCCACGCTGCCGCATTGCGGCTGCGAGGCTTCGACCGCGTTCTTCAACAGATTGATCAGAGCTTGTTCGAGTTGGTCGGGATCGACGTCGAAACGGACCGCAAGACCCTCGTGCAGGCGCACTGTCAGGCGTTGCTCCAGCGCCACTATGCGCTGCAACAACGGAATCAGTTCAATGATCCGACGTTTCGGCGGCGGCAGGCGCGCGAGTGAAGCGTAGCCCACCATGAAACGCGCCAGTGCGTCGGCGCGGTCGCCGATCACGCGCAGACCATGGCGCGCATCGGTGTTCCAGTCGTCGGGCAACGGCTGCATCGCGAGCACACTCGCAACCGTGCCGGCCATCGACTTGATCGGTGCCAGCGAATTGTTGAGTTCGTGCCCGAGCACGCGGATCAGGCGCTGCCAAGCCTGGCGTTCTTCCTCGCGCAACGCGCGTGAGAGATCGGTGATCACCAGCAAATCGTGCGGCCGGCCGCCCTCGCGGAAAACGAAACGGCGCACGTCCCAGCGCCCGCTGCCGCCGGGGAAGCCACGCTTCAGCGTCTCGCCACCCTCGATTTGCAGCGCGTCTGCCAGACCCAGTTCGTCGGCACGCTTGCCCAACGCGGCACGTGCGCGCATCGCCAGCAGGCGTTCGCCGGCCGGATTCATCAACCTCAGGCAACCATTGCCGTCGAAACTGAAAATCGCGATGTCAATCGAGGCGATGATTTTGCCAAGCAACGCGCTGGTTTCCTCGACCTTGAGGCGTTGGTCGCGCAGCGTTTGCGACAAGGTGTTCACTTCCCACACCACCTCGCCGATCGCATCGCGCCGTTGCGCGCGCGAGCCACGCAGGCTGTAGTCGCCTTCGCGCAAGGCCTCGAGCAGATTGGCCAGGGTGTAGAGCGGATACACAACCTGGTTTTGCAGTCGCGCGGCGAGGATCGCGGTGATCAACAGCGCAACCACCACACCGACCGACGTGAAGGTATCGGCGCGGCCATACCGCCATAGCAACAGCAGCGTCGCGATGATTGCCGGTAGCGCCACCAACCAGGCCGAAAGCAGTATGTGGCGCTCGTAGCTCCAGGCGGCGAGACCACGCGGGCGCACTCGACTGGGGGTGGCTGAGGGAGGGGTTGCGCTCATCGGGTGGAATTATGCGCGAGCGTGAAGAAGTATCGGGGCAACGAGCAGATCGACACCATCCTCACCCCAGCCCTCTCCTTGAAGGAGAGGGGGTCCAAGCTCGCCGCAATCTGCTCCCTCCCCTTCAAGGGGAGGGCTGGGGTGAGGATGGTGTCGCTCGCAGGGGCCAGGTCATGTCACCCCGCCGTAATCCCGAACTTCTCCAACCGCCGATACAAAGCCGCGCGACTAAGCCCCAGCAAATCAGCGGTCTTCTGGATATTGCCGCCGCACTGGTCGAGCGCGTTGCGCACCATGGCCTGTTCGGCCTGTTCAAGCGTGACTGCCGCGGTCGCGGTGGACGTGACGGTCGCGGTCGCCGCAGGCGTTACGGCGGCGGATGCAAACGGCGACAGCGGTTGCAGGCTGAAATCGAATTGTTCGATGCGGTTCGCGTTCGCCATCAACACCGCCCGTTCGATCACATGTGAGAGTTCTCGCACGTTGCCCGGCCAGGC
>JBKJTK010000274.1:0-4014 GCA_046590875.1 Chiayiivirga sp. | reverse complement strand
CTCCATGGCCAGAACCTATTTGCTTGTCGATTTTGAGAACGTCCAGCCCTCGACGCTGGGGACCCACCTCCGACCCGACTCCGAAGAATCCTTCGTCAAGGTCTTCGCGGGTGAGCATCAGAACCGAATCGATCTTTCCCTGGCTCAAGCGTTGCAGCCCTTTGGGACGCGTGCGGAGTACATCCAGGTCGTTGGCACCGGCAAGGACGCGCTCGATTTCCACATCGCCTACTACCTCGGGCGCTTGGCGGTCGAACATCCCGGCTCCACCTTCATCATCCTGTCCAAGGATACGGGCTTCGATCCGTTGCTCAAGCACCTGGCGCAACAAGACGTGGTCTGCAAGCGGGTTCGATCGATCGACGGGAAAGCGCCCGCGGGCAAATCCATCCCGACGAAGGCGACCGCCAAGGGGGTCACGAAGCCGGTGGCGAAAGCGACCGCCAAGGTGCCAAAGAAAGTCACGGTCGCTCGGCTTGCCACGCCGCCAGACACCCCGCAACGCATCGCAGGCAAGGATGTCCGTCCTGTCCTCGCCGAGCTCGCTTTGCCGGCCGGCAGGCTCGAGGAAATCGTGCAACGACTCACGGGGCTCAAGGGCGCGCGCCCAGCCACGGTCAAGACCTTGCGATCCTCCGTGATGGCGTGGTTCAAGCCGGCGTTGACGGACGCGCAGATGGATACCGTGGTGCAGCAGTTGCAAGCGCAAGGCTTGCTGAAGGTCAACGCGACCAAGGTCGCTTATACGCTATCCGCGCGGCCGAAGTAGTTGCCTGCAAGATTGGTTCAGCAGCAAAGCGTGCACTACGTGCCTGTCGTCAACCCGCCCTGCCCGGTAGACACCAACGCGGCAAGCGATGACACTTTCCGCATGAGGATCCTCTGCACGGCCCGACGGGCCATCCCCTGCCCTGCATCGGCGGCTTTCGAGCTGTCGCTGGACCCGGATCGATTTCCATCGCTGTTCCAGGGCTGTGGCCCAATTCCAGCTATTCGTTCGATAACACTGGACACGGCGCTGACGGTCGGAGCCACCCGGCGCATCATCAATGCCGATGGGACGGTGCTTACCGAACAGGTCACCGCGCTGGATCCGCCCTCACGCCATCGCTATTCGTTGACGGGATTTCGCGCCCCGTTTTCATGGCTGGTGCGGCGTGGCGACGCGGACTGGAACTTCGCCGCCGATGCGTCCGGTACGCAAGTTCGATGGGATTACGATTTTGTCCTGACCGGCTTCTGGGCCTATCCGATCGCGGTCGTCCTGCTTCGGGTGTTCATGCGGCGCGCGATGCACCGTTGTCTCGACAACATGGCGCAAACGCTCGCGTCGCCAAGCCCGATTTGTACCGAGGCGGCCTAGATGGGCGAATGGATCCTGTTGGCGATGGCGCCGGTTTTCCTCGGCTTTATTGCTTGGGAGGCCTGGTACTGGCGCAGCCGTCGCCCGGTCTACAATCTCAAGGACACGCTCTCCAACGCCGCGCTCGCCCTGATGCACCAGGGCGCGGATGCCGTTGCGTGGTTGCTGGTGATCGGCGTGTATTGGGCCGTGTACCAGTATCGACTGTTCGACTTGGGAACGTCGGCGTGGACGATCGCGGCGCTGTTCTTGGCGCAGGATTTCTTTTACTACTTCTTCCATCGGGCCAGCCATCGCATCCGCTGGATGTGGGCCTCGCACGTCACCCACCATTCGTCCGAGCGGCTGAACCTGTCCACCGCGTTCCGCCAGAGCCTCACCTACCCCATCTCGGGCATGTGGCTGTTCTGGTTGCCCTTGGCATGGATCGGTTTTTCACCCACGCACATTGTCGTGGTGGTCGCGATTAATCTCGGCTTCCAGTTTTTCGTGCACACCGAAGCGGTGAGGACGCTGGGCTGGTTGGAATACGTGTTCAACACGCCCTCGCACCATCGCGTGCATCACGCGCGCAATCCGAAGTACATCGATCGCAACTATGCCGGTGTCCTGATCATCTGGGACAAGTTGTTCGGAAGCTTTGTTGCCGAGGACCCTGGCGTTCCCTGCGAGTACGGAATCGTGACGCCGATGCACTCACACAATCCGCTGGTTCTGACCTTTCACGAGTGGATCGCGATGTTCCGCGATGCGGCGCGGCCGCAGCCGTCGCGGTCTCGTCTCAAGCAATTGTTCGGACCGCCCGAGCGGGCACATTCCGATGGCGAGAACGTCGTTCAGCGGGATTTCACTTTTCCGGACGGAAGCGTTCGGTGATTCATAACAGTGACCGCCCACCCAGCGCGCGTTGAGCTGAACCGTGTGCCGACGCGCGTCTAGGCATTGGCGCCTTGGAGCAGGCAAACATGCATGCCGTTGACACCGTTTCACGTATGGTCCGGCGATGCGCTCCCATGACGCTTCCGGTGCCCCGAACGAAGATCTGATCGTCTTGCGACGCGAGGGCCTGTACTGCCCGCGCGGGGACTTCCATATCGATCCATGGCTGCCCGTGCCACGTGCGGTGATCACTCACGGTCACGGCGACCATGCCCGTGTCGGCATGGGCGAGTATCACTGTGCCGCACCGGGGTTACCGATCCTGCGATGGCGGCTGGGCGAGCAGGTTTTTCATCCGCATGCCTACGGTGAGCTTTTCCAGCTGGGCGACGCACGTCTCTCGCTGCATTCAGCAGGACACGTACTCGGCTCGGCGCAGGTGCGAGTCGAGGTGGACGGACGGGCGTGGGTCGCTTCGGGCGACTACAAGCGCCAGCACGATCCGACATGCGCATCTTTCGAGGTCGTGCATTGCGACACTTTCATCACTGAAGCGACGTTCGGACTACCGGTCTATCGCTGGCCGGACACAGCAGAAGTGGCGCGCGACATAGTCGATTGGCGGGACGAATGCGCGGTGAATGGCGAGGCGGCGGTGCTGTTCTGCTACGCGCTTGGTAAAGCGCAGCGTGTGCTGGCGGAACTGGCCGCGTTCACCGATGAGTCCGTGTTGGTCCACGGCGCCATCGCCGCCGGCGTAGAGGTGTACCGGCAATCGGGGATCGAGATGTTGGAGACGCGACCTGTCAGCGACGAAGCCAAGGGCGCGGAGTTCGCCGGCAAGCTGATCCTGGCACCGCCGTCGGCGGCCGGCAGCGCGTGGATGCGGCGATTTGGGCGTGCGCAGACGGGATTCGCGTCGGGCTGGATGCGCATTCGTGGCAATCGTCGTCGCCGCAACTACGATCGCGGCTTCGTGGTGTCCGACCACGCCGATTGGCCGGATCTTATACGCACGATCCGCGATACGGGGGCACAACGTGTAATCGCGACGCATGGAAACACCGATGCGATCGTGCGTGCTTTGAATGAAGAAGGAATCACTGCCGAGACGTTTCGAACGGATTTCGGCGGCGAAGATTGATGCGCTCGGTGCCCCCACTCGCCCATTCACGGCGTCCTTCGCTCGAATTGTCGTCGGCCACCGTTGGTGGCGAGAATGACGGCAAGCGGGGCTGGGCATGAAGCGTTTCGCCGCTCTCTACCGCAAGCTCAACCAGAGCACCGCCACGCTCGACAAGCGCGCAGCCTTGATCGCGTACTTCCGCGATGCGCCCGAACCCGACGCGGTGTGGGCGTTGTGGCTACTGTCGGGGCGAAAGGTGGGCGGTGCCAAGCGCGGCAAAATTGCTGGCAGTACCGAGTTGCGCGACTGGATCATTGACGAGAGCGGCTATCCGGATTGGCTGGTGAACGACAGCTACGATCACGTCGGCGACCTTGCCGAGACATTGACGCTACTGCTGGATGATCCGAAGCACCTCGACGACGACGTATCGTTGTCCGAATGGATCGAACAGCGCTTGTTGCCGATCGCAGGCAATGACGTCGATGTGCGTCGCAAGGTTGTCGTCAGTGCGTGGCACTCACTGCCGTTCGACCAGCGCCTGTTGTTCAACAAGCTGCTGACCGGCGCGCTGCGCGTGGGTGTGTCGCAACGGCTGGTGCAGCAGGCGCTCGCAGAACTGTCAGGGATCGACATCGCACGACTG
>JBKJTK010000209.1:0-9070 GCA_046590875.1 Chiayiivirga sp. | reverse complement strand
CAATGCCCTTGGGCGTCGAACGCATAGGTGTAGACGCGACCGACGCCGCGCGCAGGACCATGCTCCGACGGCAAGGCTGCAACAGCGAGCACCGGACCGACGAAGGCCAGCGCCCGACCGAAGTCGGAATCGGAAGCAGCCGATGTCGGCTCTATCCGCTGCGCGTCGGGCGAAAGCCTTGGGTTGGTTGCGACCAGATCGACGAAACCGGGCGTTCCGACTTCGGAGCCCAACGCCAGCCAATCTAAGCCGCTGTTCCAAGCAAGCGCCGGAATCGTCGCGTCGCCGGCGCCCAACACCGCCTCATCGATCACTTCCATCCACGGATCGATGGTGACCGGAAACCGCGCCGTCGACACATCCAACGTCAGATGCAGGGTCGAGTCATCGACCTGCGCCAATTCAAACGGGACGCGGGTTCCGTCCACCGAGAAAACGCGCAAGTCGCGATACCGTGCGTAGACCTCATCGCCGGCCGCGAGCGCTTCGAAACTCAGACCACGATCGTCCATGGCGCGCAGCCGGCGCGACGAACGTAGCCACAAAGACACTTCACGCGCGTCTGGGCACTCGGCCTCAGCTTGGATCGTGATGCCATGCAGGTAGGGGTGGTCGTCGGTCCCGAACCACTCCTGCACGCCCGTGGCCGACCCGTCGGCGCCGACGAGATCGAACTTCACCAGATCCGCGCTACTGCGTATCGCATGGCGGCTCAGCGTGGTGCGCCTGCCGCAGACTTCCCACGCCTCCGCGCCGATATCCCATGATGAGGACATCGGAAACCTCGTCGGATTCACTGAGGGGTCCGCAACCTTCGCGGCGGGTCGGCCAGATGACGATGGTGCAGTAACGCACCCCGCCATCGCCGTGACCACCAGCACCGCCGAAAGTGCAAGCCAAGCCCGTCCGAAGGCCAGATAGCTGGCTCGCATCGTTTTCAGTTCCGATTTGGGTTCCCCAGGGGCGGATCATAGCCCGCGGAAGTGGCGTCTGGAACCCATCCCGCGGAGATTGAGCAGATTGGGTTGCGTCGCGAAGGCGCTGGCCGTGACCAACTGACTCAGTCGCGGCATCGGCATAGGGTGGGATAGGGGGCGACGGTAACGGCCGAGGTCTTGCAGGAAGTCTCGCAGCCCTGAGGGTTGGGATCGGGGGAATGCAGAGCGAGTTTCGCTCTGCATTCCTGGCTGCATCACTCAGACGCCGATTCTTAGAATTCCGCCTTGAACTCCACCCCGACGATGCGCGGCTCGTTGACGAAGCCGGTCAGGTTGTTGAAGTCGATGCCGCCGACGACGTCGGTCTCATCGAGAATGTTGCGGCCGAACAGCGCTACTTCGTAATGGCCATAGTCCCAGTTGTAGCCCAGCCGAAGGCCGCCTTCGAGCAACGGATCGCCGGTGAACTCCGCTGAGTTATAGAGGAAGAAGGAAACTTCTGAGCGATACGCCCAGTCGGTGTAGATGAAGAACTCACCGTCGTTGCCGACCGGGATGCCGTAGCGTGCCGTGACGTTGGCAACCCATTGTGGGGCGTTGGGCAACGAGTTGCCGTCGATCAGTGCCAGCGTGGCACCGCCCACTACCACGGTCGGGTCCGTGACGGTACACAACGGCGGCGCACCGAACGTGGCGCCGCAAACCTGCACTGCCAGATCCGCATCGTCGATCTCGGTGTCGTTGTAGCTGGTACCGAAGGTGAGCAGCAGGTTGTCGGTGACAAAGGCCTCCAGTTCAAATTCGAAGCCCTGGCCCGTCACCTTGTCGGCATTCAGCAGCGTGTTGAAATTCGTGCCACCGCCGACCGCGGTTAGTTGCTGGTCGTCGACGTCGTAGCGGAACACGGTGAAGCTCGCGCGCGCGCGACGATCAAAAAGTTCGGCCTTGATCCCGGCCTCGTACGACAGCACGGTTTCGGTATCCGCCACCGACACGATGTCGCCGAAAAGGACGCGCCCCTGAATGCTCGGCGCGCGGAAGCCGCGCGCGACACGTGCGAACACATTGGTGTCTTCGCTCATTTCCCAGGTTCCGGAGACATCCCAGCTCACGTCGCTGTCGTCGGTCCGAGCGAAGATCGGTCCGATCGGCCCCACGCCGAGGAAAGCCAGCGGCGACTGAAACCGTTCGGCGACGAAGTCCTTCTCGTCAGAGGTATACCGTAATCCGCCGCGCAGAATGAAATCCTCGCTGACGTCATATTCCAATGAGCCAAACCCAGCCCAGGCCTGGTTGTCCTGCGACTGGATCGCATAGCCGTTCTGCGGCTTGCCCGGCGCAAGGGTGTCGTAGTTGAAGCTCTCGATGGTGAGTTCTTCGTCGAAATAGAACACGCCAGCCTGCCAGTCGAGCACGCCCCAATCGTTGGATTCCCAGCGGAATTCCTGGGTGAACTGCGAGTGGTCGGGCAAGCCGTCAGCCGATTCGGCCGTAAAGGGAATGAAGCCGGGGCCGAATGGCGGCGCGAACACGGCACCGAAACCGCCGTCGATGTCGCCGCGGCTGTAGATGTCCGCGCTCTCGTAGCCGGTGACCGAATGCATGGTGATGCGGCCCCAGTCCCAACTCAGACGCGCGCTGCCGCCGTGGCTGTCGAGTTCTTGCGAGTTGTCGCCGTCGATGGCAATGCGGTCACGGTCGAAGCCACCGACGATCTGGTTGGTTCCTGGCGCAAAGAGGTTGGCGCGGAACAGGCGCGCGGTGCCTTCAAGGCTGCGCGCGTGCAGGTTGAACAACGCGTCAAAGCTGTCGCTGCCTTCGTAGGCGAGTTGCAGGCGCGCGGCGTACTCGTCGTAACCCTCCAGCGCGTCCTTGTCGCCGGTGAAGCTGTTGTCGACCCAGTCGTCACGATGCTGCGCCATGCCGGCGATGCGAGCCGACCACGCCGGGCCAAGTGCGCCACCTGCGGCGCCTTCGAAGTTCACCGAGCTGTAGCTGCCGATGCCGATCTGGGCGTAGCCGCTGTTTTCCTGCTCGGGCTTGCGTGACTCGAACTTGATCAATCCGGCCGGCGTGTTGCGTCCGAACAGCGTACCTTGCGGGCCGCGCAACATTTCGATCTGGTCCAGATCGAAGATCGGAAACCCTTTCAGGATCGGGTTTTCCTGCACGACCTCGTCGTAAACAAGCGACACGGGCTGTGAAGCGTTGAGATCAAAGTCGGTATTGCCCAAGCCGCGGATGTAGAAGCGCGGGAACGCGCGGCCGAACGAGGATTCGATCACCAAACTCGGCAAACGGCCGGAAAGGAAGCGGATGTCCTCGCCGCCGGAACCCATGATGTCGAGCTTCTCGTCCGACACCGTGGTGATCGCGATCGGCACGTCCTGCGCGTCCTCGACCCGGCGCTGGGCGGTGACCGAAATCACTTCGAGCGCGGAGGGATCGGAGCTGTCGTCCGCCCTGGCGGCAGCCTCGTCCTGTGCCAGTGCGGCGGTGGCCGCAAGACTCAGGGAAATCGCCAGCGCAAGCGTGCGCAGGGGCAGCGTGAACAACGGAGCACGCGTCGATCGAAGCATGTGAGCACCTTTCCAGTGGTTGGCAAGCCGGCCCGAACCGCTCGGAATCCGGTCGTCGATGAATCGTTTGGATGAATCGTTTGAGCGGCAACGGCGCCGGTCTCGTTTGGTGTCGCCCCTAGCGACTACCGGCCGGTGCCTTTCCCCACGCCGTCATGACGGCGGGAACAGATTACGCCCAACGCCGCGATGCGGGAAGCTGCCGCCGGCAGGAGAATTGTGACGGTCCGCCTCGCGGGGTCAGGCCAGCGCTTCGACCCACACCGGCAGCGCATTGAGCGCGGCGTTACCCGAGGGTTGATCGAGGGCGAACGGGTCGCTCAGATCGTTATAGCTCGCGCCCGCGAGCTCGTTTGCGCGTGCCAGACGTACGCCGGCACGCGCGTGACCGAAGCCATGCGGCAGCGAGGCCACGCCAGGCGCGAGCGCCTCGCTGGCGCGGACTTCGACTTCGATCCGGCCCGCACGCGAACGTACTGCGACGCGGGCGCCGTCATCAAGCTGTCTCGCCCGCATGTCGCCCGCATTCATCAGCAACTGGTGCCGCGGCTTGCCCTTCACCAGGCGTGGCGCGTTGTGCATCCAGGAATTGTTGCTGCGCACATCGCGGCGGCCGATTAGCAGCAGCACATCGGGCGGCGGCACGTCCTCCAGATGGGCTTGGAGTCGCGGCAGGTCGTCGAGGAACAGCGCGGGCGCGCAATCGATCAGGCCATCGGCGGTTTCGAGGCGACGCAACAGGCTTGGTTCGAGCGGGCCGAGATCGATCCCGTGTTCGGCCGCCGCGAGGGTGGCGAAGTCCAGACCCGAGTTGCCGCGTGCCAGACCGGCCGCGACCATTGTCTGCGGCGGCGGCAGCGGCGTGAACGGTTTCTCGGCCGCCTGCGCGTAAGCTGCCCCGAGCGCATTGAATATTTGCCAGTCCGCTCGCTCGTGCTCGCGCTGCGGCCGCAACGGCGGACTCCAGCGCGCTACCCGCCGCACCGCGAAGGCATTGAAGATCAAATCGTAATGCGGCTGGCTCAAGGGCGAGGCTGGCGGCAGGATCAGGTCTGCGTGGCGCGTGGTTTCATTGACGTAGATGTCGATCGACAGCATGAAGTCGAGCCCGCCGAGCGCGCGATCCAGCGCCACGCCATCGGGCGTCGACGACACCGGATTGCCCGCGACGGTGAGCAACGCCCGGATCTGGCCCGTGCCCGGCGTTTCGATTTCTTCGCGCAACACCGCCACCGGTAGTTCGCCGGCGAACTCGGGCAGGCCACGCACGCGACTGCGCCAACGTCCGCGCTGTCCGGCCGAGGTTCCCGGCCCGGTGATGGGGATCGCGGGTTCGTTCGGCAGTGCGCCGCCTGCACGATCGAGATTGCCGGTTACCAGATTGAGCAACTGGATCAACCACTGGCAGAGCGAGCCGAACGGTTGGGTGGACAAGCCCATGCGGCCGTAAACCACGGCGCACTCGGCTTCGCGCAGTTCACGGGCGATTCGCGCCATAGTCTCAGTGTCGATTCCACAGCGTCGCGCAATCCCCGCTCGGTCGAATCCTGCGAGCGCGGCCAGCGTGGCATCCAGACCTTTTAACTTTCCGGCATAACGCTCGATGCGCGGCGGTCCGAGTTCGCCCAATGCTTGCAACAAGCCGATCAGGAACAGGGCATCGGTGCCGGGGCGGATGAAGTGATGCTCGCTTGCAATCTCCGCGGTTTCGGTGCGGCGCGGGTCGATCAGCACGAAACGGCCGCGTGCGGTCAAGGCCTTCAGTCGTTCCGCGATGCCCGGTGCGGTCAGCAAGCTTCCATTGGAAGCGACCGGGTTCGCGCCCAGCATCAGTAGGTAATCGGTTCGATCGATGTCCGCGATTGGTAGCAGGAACTGGTGTCCGTACATCTGCGCCGCTACCAGTTGGTGCGGCCACTGATCCACCGACGAGGCGGAAAACACATTCGGTGTGCGCAGTGCGCGCAACAAGGCCGGCCCGTAGGCGATATGGCCGAAATGATGGACGTTGGGATTGCCCAGATACGCGCCGACCGCTGCGGCGCCGTGCTCACGCTGGATCGAAGCGAGGCGTTCGCCGGCCCAGGCGAAGGCTTCGTCCCAACTTATTTCTTCCCACTCGTTGCCACGGCGGCGCAAAGGCCGGGTGACGCGATCCGGATCGGATTCCAGATCGAGGATCGCATTGCCCTTGGGGCAGATATGGCCGCGACTGAAAGGATCGGCGCGATCGCCTCGGATCGCGACCAGCTGCTCGCCTTCGTACTGGAATTCGAGGCCGCAGATGGCTTCGCACAAGGGACAAGCGCGGAAACGCGACGTGCGGCTCATGAGGGCGTGCCCTGCCCGACCGATCGGGCGCAGGGTGCGAGTCTAGCGCTGCTGCTGCGTTTCCTTCTCCCTGGGGGAGAAGGAAACGTCATATCAAGCTGCCGCGATCAAACGCCGCTTGCGTGCACGCAGCGCCTCGCCCATGGCACGGGCGTGGGTTTCGTATTGCATCGCCAGCACGCGCACGACGTAGCTGTTGCCCTTGTCGTGGCGAACCTGTTGGATGCGGCCGAGCAACTGATTCTCGGTTTCCTCGATGCGGGCGACCTGGTCCTGCTGGATCGTCTTCATGCCGGGCGCCAGATCGCGATAGACCGATTGGATCTCGCCGACCCAGCCTTCCTTCTTCGCACCCTTGACCGCTTTGGCCGGGGCCTTGGCCTTGACCGCACGCGTCGGCTTGACCGGCTTGGCCACGGTTTCGTTGGTCAGTTCCTGCGCCAGATCGGTCTTCGCCCGCGCCATGCGTTTGAACAGCTTGCTGAGTTCCGAATCCTTTACCGACTCGGCCGCCTCGGCATAGAACTCGCCGCCATCGCGACTGGCTTCGATCAATTCCGGGAGGATGTTGCTGCTATCGCTCATGCGCTGCTCCTTAGCGGGGACTCGAACCGGATGACAAACCCGCCCCCCGACGCTTGCGGCGCCGGCGCAACGGGGAACCCCGGTCGAATCGTGATGGGAAGCGCCTGTCGGCGTGGGTTCGGACTCCCGCGGAAACCGGTGCCGAGCCTTCAGGACGAACGCGAGCTTAACGGTTTCGGGGGTAAAAATTCGTTAGGCGAGATCAAGCGTTTCTTAGCTTGTCAAGCTTTTCAAAGCTATAACAATCAGTTAGGGGAACTATCTCGAAAGAGTTCTTTCCTTAGTCGCAGCTTGTCATGAGCCGAAACAGGCCTACTGCCGCCTGAAATGCGCCGATTCCAACCTTCCGAAACACGCATTCAAGGTTGGAATGAGTCGAGACAAGCGTGCATGCGACCATACCGGGATGACTGCAATCACCCCCACCCGACTTGCCGTGATCGGCGGCGGACCCGCCGGCCTGATAGCGGCCGAGACGGCGCGAGCGAGCGGCATCGAGGTCGATGTGTTTGATGCCATGGGCTCGGTCGGGCGCAAATTCCTGCTCGCTGGCAAAGGCGGGCTCAACCTCACCCACTCCGAACCGTTCGACGGCTTCGTTGGACGATTTCGCGAGCGCGCCGCCTGGGTCGAGCCCTGGTTGCGCGAATTCGGCGCGGACGAATTGCGGGCCTGGGCACGCGGATTCGGGATCGAGACCGTCATCGGCAGCTCCGGCCGCGTGTTTCCGTCCGACCTGAAAGCTGCGCCGCTGCTGCGCGGCTGGGTTCGACGTCTGCGCGAACAGGGCGTGCGATTCCACATGCATCATCGCTGGCTGGGCTGGAACGACAGCGGAGCCTTGCGATTTGCGACGTCTGACGGCGAACGCAACTCGCACGCAGACGCTCTCGTGCTGGCGCTGGGCGGGGCGAGTTGGCCGGAACTCGGTTCCGACGGTGCGTGGGCGCAAGTGGTGTCGGAAAGAAACATCGCCGTCACGCCGCTCAAGCCCGCCAACTGCGGCTTCGAGGCCGATTGGAGCGAGGTGTTCGCGACCCGGCACGCGGGCTCTCCGGTGAAACCGGTGCATGCCAGCTTCGTCGATGCTGATGGCGCAACCCATGCGCAGAAAGGCGAGTTCATCGTCACCGCCCACGGCGTCGAAGGGAGTTTGATCTACGCCCTGTCGGCGCCATTGAGGGACACGATCGCAGCTCGCGGCACGGTCGAATTGCGACTCGATCTCGCACCTGATCGCGACCTGGCGCGCCTGACGCGTGATCTCGCGAAGCCTCGCGGCCACCGCTCGCTGTCCGAGCATCTGCGGCGTCAGGTCGGGATTGCGGGCGTCAAGGCCGGCTTGCTGCACGAAACATTGCCGCGTCCGCTCACCACCGATCCGGCAACGCTTGCAGCCGCGATCAAATCACTGCCACTCGCATTGCACCGCACCCGCCCGATCGCGGAAGCGATCAGCACCGCCGGCGGCGTTCCGCCCGAAGCACTGGACGCGAATCTGATGCTGCATCGTTTCCCCGGCGTGTTCTGCGCCGGCGAGATGCTGGATTGGGAAGCACCGACCGGTGGATATTTGCTAACTGCCTGTTTCGCCAGCGGTCGCGTGGCCGGACGTGGCGCAGTCAACTGGCTGGCATCGCGCTGATGCACTGCGCCTACTTCGAATCCTGGCGCTGTCGTTCGTGCAGCGAACTCGCGACGCCCTATGCGGAGCAGCTCGCGACGAAGGAACGCCGTTGCCGCGAGGCGCTGGCATCGCATGCAGGCGTCGAATGGCTGCCGGCGGTCGCAAGCGTCGAAGCCGGCTTCCGTAACAAGGCCAAGATGGTGGTCAGCGGCAGTAGAGAAGCGCCCGTGCTCGGCATCCTCGATGCGCAGGGTCGCGGCGTGGACTTGTCGGACTGTCCGCTGTACCCGCCCGCGTTGCAGGCGAGTTTCGCGCCGCTGACCGCCTACATCTCCCGCGCAAATATTGCGCCCTACGATGTGGCCGCGCGTAGCGGCGAATTGAAGTACTTGCTGCTGACGCTCGCCGGGCACTCCGGACAGCTGATGCTGCGCTTTGTGCTGCGCTCGCAGGAGTCGTTGGCGCGCATCCGGAAATTCCTGCCGGAGTTGCAGGCGGCGCTGCCGCAACTCGTGGTGATCTCGGCCAATCTGCAGCCCGAGCACAAGGCGGTGCTGGAAGGCGAACAGGAAATTCTTCTCAGCACGCAGGATCGCGTCACGATGCGGCTCAACGGCCTGCCGCTTCACCTGCGCCCGCAGAGTTTTTTCCAAACCAACGACGAAGTTGCCGCGCAGTTGTATTCGCAAGCGCACGAGTGGGTTAAAGAAATTGATCCGCCGACCTTGTGGGATCTGTTCTGCGGCGTCGGCGGCTTCGCCCTGCATTGCGCCGATGGTCGACGCGAGGTCACCGGCATCGAACTGAGCCCTGAGGCGATTGCCAGCGCTGAGCTAAGTCGCAGCGAAGTCGGCCTGGACAACGTGCATTTCCGCGCTTTCGACGCGACTGATTTCGCGCTCGATCAAACGCGCGTGCCGGAACTGGTGATCGTCAACCCGCCGCGCCGCGGCATCGGCGACAAACTCGCCCGCTTCCTCGATGCCTCAGCGGCGAAACACCTGATCTAT
>JBKJTK010000222.1:0-6888 GCA_046590875.1 Chiayiivirga sp. | reverse complement strand
GGGGCCCGCCAGCCGCGTCGTCGGCGCAAAAATGCCGCCGCATGTTCCATCTCCATACTCTCGATTCGATCGCCGTAAACCTGGGACCCGTCGCTGTTCACTGGTACGGACTGATGTACTTGCTCGCGTTCGGCGTGGGCTGGTGGCTGGGTTTGCGGCGCTTGCGCGCCGGACGCCTGCCGGTCAGCGAGGAAGCGTATTCCGACTTGTTCTTCTACGGCATGCTCGGCGTGGTGCTGGGCGGACGCCTGGGCTATATCTTTTTCTACGGTTTCGAGCAGGTGCTGGCCGATCCAATCAGCGTCTTGCGAGTGTGGGAAGGCGGCATGAGTTTCCACGGCGGCCTGATCGGGGTGATGCTCGCGATGTGGTGGTGGTCGCGACGCCAGGGGCTGGCCTACTTCGACACCATGGATTTCGTCGCGCCGCTGTTTCCGCTCGGTCTCGGCTTCGGTCGCCTGGGCAACTTCATTGGCGGGGAGTTGTGGGGCCACGTGACCCAGGTGCCTTGGGCCGTGATCTTTCCGAAATCGCTGCCACCGGAATTCGCTCGTCTCGATGCGCAGGCGTTGCGCACCGCGCACGAGTCCGGCGTGCTCGATGCGTTCGCGCGGCATCCTTCGCAGCTCTATCAGGCCGTGCTCGAAGGAGTCGTGATGTTCGCGATCCTGTGGTGGTTCTCGTCGCGGCCGCGGCCGCGCTACGCAGTGTCCGGCATGTTCGCGTTGTTGTACGGCGTGTTTCGTTTCGCGGTGGAATTCGTGCGCGAGCCGGACGCGCATCTGGGTTATCTCGCGTTCGGCTGGCTCACGATGGGGCAAGTGCTGAGCCTGCCGCTGGTGGCGGTGGGCGTGTTCCTGCTGTGGAAGTCGCGTCGTGCACCGACGATTGCTGCGCGTGCCAAGGGCGAATGAAGTGCTTTTTGACACCGATGAACACGGAGCAAGAGCAGGAATTCATTCTTTATCCGGGGCTATCCGTGTCGAAACGTTCTTGATCGCGATTTGATGCAGCAATGAAGCAATATCTCGACTTGCTACAACACCTGCTGGAGCACGGCACGGAGAAATCCGATCGCACCGGCACCGGTACGCGCTCGGTGTTCGGGTGGCAATTGCGTTTCGATCTGAATGCCGGCTTCCCGCTCGTCACCACCAAGAAAGTGCACCTGCGCTCGATCGTGCACGAGCTGCTGTGGTTCCTGCGCGGCGAAACCAACATCGCCTACCTCAAGGAGAACAAGGTCTCGATCTGGGACGAATGGGCGGATGCGAACGGTGATCTCGGGCCGGTCTACGGCAAGCAGTGGCGCGACTGGGAAACGACGGACGGTCGTCATGTCGATCAACTGCGCTGGGTGCTGGAAGAAATCGGGCGCAATCCGGATTCGCGTCGCCTGATTGTGAGTGCCTGGAACGTGGGAGATCTGCCGCGCATGGCGTTGTTGCCCTGCCATGCGCTGTTCCAGTTCTATGTCGCCCCTTCGACAGGCTCAGGGCAGGCTGGCAAGCTGAGTTGTCAGCTCTACCAGCGCTCCGCTGACGTGTTTCTCGGCGTGCCGTTCAATATCGCCAGCTACGCACTGCTGACCCACATGGTGGCGCAGGCCTCAGGTCTGGGCGTCGGCGATTTCGTGCACACGCTGGGCGACGCGCATCTGTATTCGAATCACTTCGATCAGGCGCGCGAACAGCTGGCACGCACGCCGCGTGCGCTGCCACGGCTGCATCTGAACCCGGACGCGCGCGACCTGTTCGCGATGCGATACGAGGACATCGAAATTCTCGACTACGACCCGCATCCAGCCATCAAGGCGCCGGTGGCGGTGTGAGCGTCAGCGCGCGGCGCGACACCCGGCTGCGCAGCTGAACCACGCCGCGGCGCCTGGATAGTCGATGGTCATGCGGAAGTGCCGGAACACGTTGTTTCCGACGGCTCCCTCGACCCGCGCATCCATCATCCCGGACATGAACTGGTGAAAGTTGCCGTCCGCCCGGTGGGTGAACCAGACCGGGCCGACGATGTGTCCGGCGATCTCGACCTCCGGCACTTCGATCATGGCCGAGCCCGTGCCGGCCTGCGCCTTTTCGATCACGCGCCAGTCCGGATGCGCGCTGCGCCAGGCCTGGAACACGTTGTCGGCGATCATGCTGGTCGCGCGTTGCGCCGGCGCGCTATCGTCGAGCGCCTGCAAGGCCGCGGGCGCGAGCACGGTCATCGCGCCGGTGTCGAGCAGCATTGGCAGTTCGCGTCCGTCGATTCGCACCGCGATGCGCGGGAACTGCGTCACGCGTCTGCCGTTAGGCGCCTGCTTGAAGCCAAGCGGAACGCGCTGCATGCCGGCGGCAGCGGTCCAGTCCGATGCCTCTTGAATGAATCGGCGGGCGGCGAAATCCCAGGTCCAGATGCGACCGCCGAACCAGGGCGCGCCAAGCATCCCGTCCATCGGACTTGCGCCCGGCAGCATGCCGTCCTTGCGATCGGGCATCACCGGGATCGCCCCGCCCAGGCCCAGCCCGCGCGGCAGGTCGCTCTCGGTCAGGGTGGCGGGCAGTCGAGCGAGCCTTGCCTGCGGTCCCATCTCCTGTTGCAGCTCCGGCGCGGGCTGCGCATCAAGCTTGAGGCGCGCGACCGCGTCGGAAGTGAGGAAGTAACCGCCACCGGTATCGGTGTACAGACGCAGCGCCGCGCCCTCGCCGATGCGCGGTGTCACGTAGACGAGGTCGCCTTCGAATTGCGTCGGCAGCGTTGCCGCCTGGGTGGCGCCGCAGACGCCTGCGATCAACGACGTGAGGTGCAGCAAAGCGCGGAGAGGGGCCATGACTGCGATCCAGAGAAACCAGCGGCTATGCTAGCGGCCTTGTTCAAAACTCCGAGTGCAGGAAGTCATGACGAGTGACGACGCGCCGACGATCGCGCTGATCGCAGCATTGGATCGCAACTGTGCCATCGGTCGCGGCAATGTAATGCCTTGGCATCTGCCGGCGGATCTCAAGCGCTTCAAGGCGCTCACGCTGGGACATCCGGTATTGATGGGGCGCAAGACCGCCGTGTCGATTGGACGCGCGTTGCCGGGGCGGCGCAATCTGGTGCTGACGCGCGCGAAACTCGCGCCGTTCGACGGCCAGGAGGCAGTCGATACGCTTGCGGCGGCGTGTGCGTTGATCGCAGCCGACGAGACCTTGATGGTGATCGGTGGCGGCGAGGTCTACGCGCTCGCGCTGCCGCTTGCCCAGCAGATGTATCTGACATGGGTCGATACCGAAGTCGCGGATGCCGACGCGTTTTTTCCTGCGTTCGAATCGAGCCGGTGGCAAGAGACTGCACGCGACGCGCATGCCGCAGACGACAGGCATGCGCACGCTTTTGCCTTTGTCGATTACGAGCGAACACCATCCTCACCCTCCTTCGACAGACTCAGGACAGGCCAAGCCTCTCCTTGAAGGAGATGGCTTGGACGCTCAATCCTCGCCCAGTTTGCCGCCTTCTTTGCCCGACACCTGGATCAGCCGTGGCTCCGGGCCGAGTTCGAGCGCGGTAAGCTTGCCACCCCAGACGCAGCCGGTGTCGATACCGTAGACGCCCAGGCCCATGAAAAGGCCCAGCGTGGACCAGTGCCCGCACACGACGTTGAGTTCGCGCGTCACTTGCCCGGGCACCTCGAACCACGGATAGAGTCCGGGCTTCTGCGTGCCGGGTCGGCCTTTCTCGTTGAACGCAATCGCGCCGCGCGGATTGCAATAACGTAGCCGCGTGAGCACGTTGATGATCGCGCGCAGCCGCTCCGGGCCTTCGAGCTTGGGCGACCAGGCATCGGGCTTGTTGCCGTACATGTTCTTCAGCAGCTTGTCGAAGCTCTTGCCACGCAGACGGTTCTCGACTTCGCGTGCGCGCCGCTCGGCGAGGGCGACGCTCCACTTCGGAGATAGCCCGGCGTGCACCATCATCCAGCCCAGGGTGCGGTCGGTGTGCAGCAGCGGCCGCATTCGCAGCCAGTCCAGCAATTCATTGCGGTCGGGTGCGAACAGCACCGCCTGCAGGTCCGGATTCACCTTGCGCTGTTCGTCTTCCCTGCGCTGCGCGATCGCCAGCAGGGAGAGGTCGTGATTGCCGAGAACGACCGTGCTGTGCAGGTCGAGCGACTTCACCAGGCGCAAGGTTTCGAGCGACTGTCCGCCGCGGTTGACCAGGTCGCCGCAGAACCAGAGCTGGTCGCGCGCCGGATCGAACTTGAGCTTCTCAATCAGGCGCTGGAGCGAGTCGTAACACCCCTGGATATCGCCGATAGCGTAAGTAGCCATGCGCGCCTCAATGAAGCGTGCGCGGAATGGCGAGCGTGAACGACGGAATGGGTGCGTCGAAGTTGGTGCCGTCGTCGGCGATCCAGGCGTAACTGCCGCGCATCGTGCCGACGGTGGTCTCCAGCACCGCGCCCGAGGTGTACTCGAACTGGTCGCCCGGACGCAGCCACGGTTGCTCGCCCACGACGCCTTCGCCACGAACTTCCTGCACCTTGCCGTTGGCGTCGGTGATGATCCAGTGCCGGGTCAACAGTCGCGCCGGCACCGCGCCCGTGTTGCGGATGCGGATGGTGTAGGCGAACGCATAGCGACCCTCGTCCGGCACGGACTGGTCGTCGAGGAAACGGGTGGCGACGTCAATGTCGATGGCGTACTGGGACATGCGTCGCATTCTACGGAATGCCGCCGTCCGCTTCACCCGCGGCCGATGCGGCGTTCATCCGGCAGCCGGCAGTGCCGCGAGATGGTTCGCCAGCGCGACATAGTCCGCCACCGGCACCGTTTCCGCGCGCGCGCCCGGCGCGATGCCTACATGGTGCATCGCTTCCACGTCGCAGACTTCGTCTAGCGCATTGCGGAGCGTCTTGCGCCGTTGCGCAAACGCCGCGCGCACCACGCGCGCGAACAGCGTCGGATCGGCGATGCCGATCTCGCCGGACGGACGCGGCAGCAATCGCACCACGGCCGAATCGACCTTTGGCGGCGGTCGAAACGCACCCGGCGGCACCCGGAACAACGGCGTCACGGCGCAGCAGGCTTGCAGCATCACGCTCAAGCGGCCGTAGACCTTGCTGCCGGGCGCGGCGGCCATGCGATCGACCACTTCTTTTTGCAGCATGAAGTGCATGTCGCGGATCGCGCTCGCATGTTCGAGCGCGTGGAACAGGATGGGCGAGGAAATGTTGTAGGGCAGATTACCCACCAGCCGGATCGGCGTGCCGGCCGCGAGTGCGGTGAAGTCCACGTCGAGCACATCGGCGTGAACGATATCCAGCGCGCCATGCTCGGCGCCAAGCTGCCGTAGCGGTGCGAGCAGATCGCGATCGAACTCGATCACTCGCAGCGCGCCATGACGCTTGAGCAGCGGCAAGGTGATCGCACCGGAACCGGGACCAATCTCGACCAACGACTCGCCCGGCTGCGGATCGATCGCGCGCACGATGCGGTCGATGATCGCCGGATCGTGGAGAAAATGCTGGCCGAGTTGTTTTTTGTGGCGATGGGGTTGCATGGGGGGAGTTTAGTTCCTTGGACTGGAGCCTGGCCCTTTTTGCTCGTCATCCGCGCTGATGTGAAGTAACGCGAGCGCCATCCATGGCGTATTTCGAGCGCCTCCTGGCGCCCGAGTTACTTTCTCTTGGCCATTCACTGCGCCGCAGGAGCGGCGCGAACGCCGAAGGCGGCCCCGAAGGGGCGCAGGGCAGGATGCCCGGAGTCAGAGAAAGTGACTCGGGCGCCCGGAGGCGCACGAAACACGCCATGGATGGCGCTCGCGTCCTCACACGGACGCGGAAGCCAAGATCAAGATGGATTCCCGTTTCCGCGGGAATGACAATGACATGAGCATGCACGGCTCCTTCCTGACCCACGCCAACAAACGCTGGCTCTGGGTCGCACTCGCCCTGCTCGTGGTTTCGCTGGGCGCGTACGTCTGGCACCAACCGGTAGGCGCGGCGCCTAACGGCGGGACTTGGCTCGGTTACACGCTGGGCACGATCGGTGCGTTGTTGATCCTGTGGCTGATGTGGTTCGGCATTCGCAAGCGACGCTACGGCACCGGCACCGGCAGCGTGCGGGGTTGGTTGTCGGCGCAT
Source organism: Chiayiivirga sp. (assembly GCA_046590875.1). Lineage (GTDB taxonomy): Bacteria > Pseudomonadota > Gammaproteobacteria > Xanthomonadales > Xanthomonadaceae > JALCLA01. The sequence continues at coordinate 773 of JBKJTK010000222.1, read as the reverse complement.
ATCTATCTCGGCACCACGCTGATCCTGATCGTGCTGTTGCATTCGGGGTTCCAGGTAGGTTGGAACGTGCACACGCTCGCATTGGTGCTGATGCTGATCGTGATCTTCTCTGGTTTCTTTGGCGTGTACGCCTACCTGCGCTATCCCACGCTGATGACGCGCAACCGCCAGGACGCCACCCGCGATGCGATGCTGGAGGAGATTGGCGAAATCGACCAGAACGCGTTGACGCTGGCCGATGCGGTCGATCCGAAGATCCACGCGACCGTGCTGCGATCGGTTGAGAACACGCGGCTGGGTGGCGGCGTGTGGGCGCAGCTCACCGCACGCGACGGCTCGGAAGCCGCCCTGGTCCGGCTGCGCGAGGCGATCGCGCAGCGCGAGAAGCAAACCAAGACGCAGACCCGTGAGATGCCGACCATGTTTGCGATGGTCGATTTTCTCGCCGGACAGGCGGGCAACGATCAGCAATCCGAAGCGCTGCGAAAACTGATCGACCTGTTATCGCGCAAGAAATCGCTGGCGACGCGGGTGGCGCGCGATATTCAGTTCCAGGCCTTGATGGAAATCTGGCTCTACCTGCACGTGCCGCTGTCGTTTGCGTTGCTGGCGGCGCTGACGGCGCACATCGTTTCCGTGCTGTTCTACTGGTGAACTGACATGCGTTGGCTCATCCGCAAGGTCAATCGCAAGGGCAAGGGGCAGGTCTCCTACGAGGAAGACGTCCACTACGGCGACGTGCTGACGATCGGGCGTGGTTCCGATCAGGCGAT
>JBKJTK010000053.1:0-6067 GCA_046590875.1 Chiayiivirga sp. | reverse complement strand
CGGCCCGTTGCTGACCACCGCGGTGTGTGACCCCGTCGCGTTGCAGCTCAGCGTGAACCAGCCCGGCGAGAGCGTCACCGCCTCGCTGAACGGCACCGTGATATTGCTGTTGACGGCAACATTGGTCGCGCCGTTTGCGGGATTGGTCGTGAGCAACGTGGGCGCGGTGTCGGTACCGGAACTGAAGTTGCCCTTGAGCGTCAGGCCCGAGAAGGAAGTGTAGGCGTGCACCATCACGTGGTAGTTGCCGACCTGTGGTGTTGGGAAGCTGCAGCTCTCGGTGTTGCCCGTTGCCCAGGAGCGGCAGTTGTAGGTGGTCGTGGTCGGCGCGCTGCCGAACCGAACGTACAGGTCGCCGTCGCCGGTGCCACCGCTGGTCGTTATCACCAGGTTGCTCCCGCCCGTGGGCACGCTGATGAAGAAGTTGACCGAGTTGTTGGTGGTGGCGCTGAGATTCGTGATCGGCACGTTGTTGACCAGCACGTTGCCGCTGCCACCGCCGCTGCTCAGGGTCTGGCCGGCATTGCAGGCGCCGAAGGAACTGGTCGCCGGAGTGGCCCACGTGAACTGGCTGTAGCTCGATCCCGTACCCGTCAGTCGCAGCGACTGGCCGGTGGGTGTGATGTCTGTTTCCGACTGCGGAATCGCAGTGCTGGTCAGGCCGCTGGCTGGCCCATCGGTTGCGGCGAAGCTGCCTTCATAGCTGAGGAACTGCACCACCTGGTTGCTGGCATTCACCAGCGCGAATCCATCGGGCGCACCGTTCTGGATCCCGGTGGTGCCGACGGTAACCACTGCGGTGCCATGACCGCCGCATTGGTCGGTCGTGGTGCCGGAAAGATTCAGTGTCGCGTACTGCGCACCGCCGCTGCCGTTGTAGAGCACGACCTTCCAGCCCGCCAAGCTGGTTCCGGCCGGCGCGATCACCTCGATCTTCTCGTTGGTGTCGGTGCCGTTGTTGTCGTAGTGGAATTCGTTGATGAACACATCGGCGTGCGCCACGTGCATTACAAGCAAGGTCAGGCCGCACAGGCTGACGCCGAGCAAATCGCGTGACTTCATCATTCCCCAGATTCCCGATCGACGCCGCGTCGCGGCGTGTGGCTGTGGTGCCACGACGGCATCCGGGTCCCGCGTCTGCCGTTGCCGCACGCTGCGGCCAGACGGGATTCCGACCCTGCACCCCTACAGGCTCGGGAATCCGATCAACGATAGCTTCGGGCTGGGCGATCCTCGCCGTTCGGACAGGTCCTGGCTTGCTGATCGCCGCGCCCCCTTCCAGAAAGCCTCGGCAACGGGGCGCGATTCTGGACGGGTTCGGGCCCAATGTCGACTGCATCACGGTTACAGTGTTGTGCAAGGTTGGCTTCATCCCTCTTGCCGACGCTATCGTGACCTCAACATGCAGCCCCAGAGCCCCTGATGAGCGCACCGTTCGATATCGATACCGTCGTGATCGGCGCCGGCGTAGTCGGTCTCGCGGTGGCGCGCGCGATGGTGCAGGGCGGGGCCGCGGTCTGGGTGCTGGAGCAGGCCGAACGAGCAGGCGAGGGCGTCTCCAGCCGCAACTCCGGCGTAATCCACGCCGGCCTCTACTACGACACTGGTTCCCTGAAAGCCCGACTCTGTGTGCGCGGCCGCGACCTGATGTACGAATTCTGCGCGCGCCGCAACGTGCCACATCGTCGCTGCGGCAAGCTCGTCGTCGCCACGCGCGCGCAGGAGTTGGGCAAGCTCGAATCGCTTGCGGCGCAATCAATCGCCAACGGCGTCACCGCGCACTGGATCGATGGCGCCGACGCCCAGCGCCGCGAACCCGCGCTGCGCTGCGTCGCCGCGCTGGATTCGCCTGATTCCGGCGTGGTCGAAGTGCCCGAATTCGTGATGGCATTGCAGGGTGAGATCGAACGCGACGACAGCCGTGTGCTGTGCGAAATCGGTGTGAGCGCGATCCGCTGCGAAACCCATGGCTTCCTGATCGAAACCACGCGCGGCGAACAGGTGCGCTGTCGCTGCGTGGTGAACGCCGCCGGGCTCGAGGCCACCGCGCTTGCGCATCGCATCGACGGCCTCGACCCGCGCCACATCCCGCGCCTGTACTTCGCTGCCGGCCACTATTACGTGTTGCGTGGCCGCGCCCCGTTCACGCAACTGATCTATCCGCTGCCGGAAACCTCCGGACTCGGCGTGCATCTTGGCTTCGATCTCGCCGGCCGCAGCCGCTTCGGCCCCGACGTGCGCTGGGTCGACGCGCCGGACTACCGTTTCGACGACAGCCAACGCCAGGCCTTCATCGACGGCGTACGTCACTGGTGGCCCGACCTCGATCCCGACGATCTCTCGCCCGACTTCGTCGGCGTGCGCCCCAAACTCTCCGGCCCCGGTGAACACGCCGCGGATTTCGTAATCCAGGATGCGAGCGTGCATGGCGTGCGTGGTCTGGTGAACTTGTTTGGCATCGACTCGCCGGGGCTCACGTCGTCGCTGGGAATAGGCGAAGAAGTGCGGGCCAGGCTCCAAACTGCGGCGTAGCTTGTAGGCGAGCAGCCTGTAGGACTTTGCTCGGCCGGGATGCACATCCGTCGACGCGGAGCATATTTCCGCCGATTCTTGGCTCTTAGCCCCGGGTCGCATCGCCACCGACCCGCAGACGGTCAAGCGGAAGTCAGGCCGAGGTTATTCGGCTTGCTCCTCGTCTTCGGCGTACTCGTCGAACTCGATGCGCGACAGACGCTGGTCGGCGTCGCAGTCCTAGTTCGCGAAGCGCACACCAGTTATCCGGTCGCTTCAGTCTCGGTCGCAAGCCCGAGGATTTGCAACAGATCACCCTCCAAGGCTGCCACACACAAGGCCCGTTTGCGCGCCGGATCGAGTCGCTTGATTGCAGCTTCTGCACGGGTGGCCGCACTGCGGTCACGACAGGCGAAGCTGGCCAGCAGGCGTTCGGGCGGATTGGCCCGTGTGTAGCGCGCGCCGCGTCCACTGGCGTGTGCGGCATAGCGTGCCTGCACGTCGACGGCGATGCCGGTGTAGACGTGGCCGCCGCGGCATTCGAGCAGATAGACGAACCACGCCATCGCGTCAGCGCAAGGTGATCGCGATCGCTGCACGTCGCCACTCGTCGCGTTCCGTGCGGCATTCGCGCGAGCCGGTCGCGAAATCGCGGCAGACCTGCGGCCGCTGCGTGTAGATCGTGCAGCGAAGCGTGTCGCGATCGAGCGCAACGCACCAACCGTCGTCCAGCCGTCGCATCACGTCCAGTCCGTGTTCTTCGGTTTCAACCAGATGCACAGGCGGTGCATCGTGCGGCATCAGGATCACCTGCAACTGGCAGCAGCAGGCCTGGCAACGATCGCAGGCGATGATGGTCTCGGGCTGATCTGCGGACTCGAGCAACAATTGCGGCATGTCACCATTTTCGCACGGCCCGCAGTCCTCCGCTGCGATCCGCGGCGTTGTGCGTGCCGGCACGACTGCCCTAAGCTGCGCCGTCCGAGGAAGGAGCTGGCGATGATACGTACGTTGATTGTGGTTACGTTGCTATCCGCACCGTCACTGTTGCCGGCCTCCGAATTGCATTCCGATCCACGCTACCTGCAACCGCGTGACGTGTTCGATCTGGAGTGGGCCGACAATCCCGCGGTGTCGCCCGACGGCAAACGCATCGTCTACCAGCGCAACCAGTTCGACATCATGAAGGACCGGCGTCGCAGTCATCTCTGGCTGCTCGACGCTGATGGCACGCGGCATCGTCCGCTCACCAGCGGTGAGGACAGCGATGGCGAGGCGGTTTGGTCGCCGAACGGCGATCGCATCGCCTGGGTGTCGGCGCGGGAAGGCTCGGCGCAGGTGTGGATGCGCTGGATGGACAACGGTCAGAGCGCGGTGCTGACCCAGCTCACGGAGTCGCCCGCGGGATTGGCGTGGTCGCCGGATGGCCATGCGTTGGCTTTCACCATGCGCGTGCCGGCAGAAACCCAGCCGCTCGCCAAGATGCCTGCCAAGCCGAAGGGGGCGGAGTGGGCGCCCGAAGTGAAGATCATCGACAAACTTGGCTATCGCGCCGACGGTGCGGGCTACATCGACCCCGGATACACCCACGTATTCGTGCTGCCGGCGGAAGGCGGTACGCCTCGCCAGGTGACGCAGGGCGCTTTCCAGCACGATGGCACACCGGTGTGGAGCCGCGACAGCAGCGCGCTGTTCGTCGTGGGCAATCGCGCCGCCGATTGGGAATACGATCCGGTCGAAAGCGAAATCTACCGCGTCAACATCGACAGCGGCGAGGCGCGTGCACTCACCTCGCGTGATGGTCCCGACATGGCTCCAGCGCTGTCGCCCGACGGCAAGCATCTGGCTTATCTGGGCTTCGACGACCGCAAGCTCGGTTATCAGCAAACGAACTTGTACGTGCTGGATATTTCCAGCGGCGAGTCGCGTGCCCTCACAGCGGACTTCGATCGCGAGCTAGATGCGCCCGCGTGGGATCGCGACGGGCGCGGTATCTATTTCGCGTACGAAAAAAATGGCGAGGGTCATCTGGGATGGATCGATGCAGGCGGTGGCGCAGTGCAGACTGTGGCATCGGATTTCGGTGGCACCGCGATGGGCAGGCCGTATGGCGGCGGCAGCTTTGCCGTCGCGAACGGGCGCGTGGCCTATACGCGCGGCACGATGCATCGGCCGTCGGAGATCGCGGTTGTCGCACGCGGAGAGAAATCACGCGTGTTGACCGACCTCAACCGCGATGCGCTCGCGCGCAAGCGACTGGGCGACGTCGAGGAATTGTGGTCGAAATCCTCGGCCGATGGACTCGACGTGCAGGGCTGGATCGTCAAGCCGCCGCAGTTTGTCGAAGGGAAAAAATATCCGCTGCTGCTGGAAATCCACGGCGGTCCTTACCAGAACTACGGCCCGCGCTTCGCGCCCGAAACCCAGCTCTACGCCAGCGCCGGTTACGTCGTGCTCTACGTCAATCCTCGCGGCAGCACCAGCTACGGCCAGGCCTTCGCTGACCACATCCAGCACAACTATCCCAGCCACGACTACGACGACCTGATGACAGCGGTCGACGCCACCATCGCGAAGGGCTACGTCGACACCGGACGTCTCTATGTCACCGGTGGTAGCGGCGGTGGCGTGCTGACCGCATGGATCGTCGGCCACACCGAACGTTTCCGCGCCGCGGTGGTCGCGAAGCCGGTGATCAACTGGACCAGCTTCGCGCTGACGTCGGACGGCTATCCGTTCTTCACCGGCTACTGGTTCCCGGCGCCGCCATGGGAGGCGCAGGAGCACTACTGGAAGCGCTCGCCCCTGGCCTACGTCGGCAATGTGACGACCCCAACCATGCTGATCACTGGCGAGGACGACCTCCGCACGCCCATCGCCGAATCCGAGCAGTATTACCAGGCGCTGAAGCTGCGCCGCATCGACACCGCGATGGTGCGCATCCCCGGCGCTTCGCATGGCATCAACATGCGCCCCAGCCACATGATTGCGCAGGTGCTGAATACGTTGGGGTGGTTCGAGCGCTACAAGGCACCCGTGGGCAAGGTTGCAACCACTACGCCGTAGCGGTCGCCCTGTTCGACCTCTACCCTGCCCAACTCGCTCGGATGGCGCATGCGGTTGGCCAGGAAGAAGCGTCGAATGCAGCCGACATAAGGCTACTCGGTGCGGATGGTGAAGTGCTTGAGCCGCATGCGACAACGAACCTCATCCAAATCCATTCCCGCGGATGCGAACGTGTCAGGCAGGGATCCGGCCTATCGTCAGTCAGTTCGATTTCTGGCTTGGAGAGTGGGAAGTACTCAAGCCGGACGGCACGCTTGCCGGACAAACTGACTCCATGAAAGCGAGGCCTCTCTAGCGTACGACCGCCAAGAAAAAGAACATCACTCCCTCCAGCGGCAATGTGTTCACCGACCTGGACTTCGACGAGGCCGAGGCCTAGGAGTCTGGGCGGCAGGAAATTGCGGCCTGAAATGCGGTTACTTGTTGACCAACTGTGAGACTCCTGCGCGAATTCTGGGTCCGCTCACCACTGGCGGCTTACGAATAAAGC
>JBKJTK010000041.1:0-11114 GCA_046590875.1 Chiayiivirga sp. | reverse complement strand
CGACGAACTCGTCGACTCGGCGCGACGGCGCGCAGGTGCGCGCTTCGGTTGGGGTCGCGCGCAACACATCGCCGCGTTCCGTTCCATCTGCTATGGCGATCACTGCGAACTGCGCGGCCGCGTGTACGCGTCCAAACCGCTTCCGATGCCGGACGACAGCGACGACTGGTGGGACAACCTGCTCGACACCTATCGCCGTTTCGAAAGCGACGAGGTCGCCGGGGTCGCGTTGCGGGTGCAGTTTCGCGGCCGCATCGTGGAGACGGTGAGCGACGACGAGGGCTACTACACCGCGCGCGTGCCGGTCGACGACGGCGACTGGCCCGATCTCTGGGCCGATGCGATGGTGTCGCTGGCCGACGGCACGCTGGCCACGCTGCAGCCGGTGATGACGGTGCCGAAGAGCTCGCGCATCGGCGTGATCTCCGATATCGACGACACCGTGCTGACCAGCGGAATCGTGAACTGGAAGCTCGCCGCGCAACTCACCTTCCTGCACAACGCGCGCACGCGCAAGCCGCTGGCCGGGGTCGCGGCGCTGTACCAAGCCCTCCAACAAGGCAACGACACCGACCTGCGGCCGTTGTTCTACGTCTCCAGTTCGCCGTGGAATCTCTACGATCTGCTAGAGGATTTCCTCGACCTGAACGCGATCCCACCCGGGCCACTTGCGCTGCGCGATCTGGGTTTCGACGCCGACAAACTGTTCAAGTCCGCCGGCCATCATCACAAGCTCGAGCGCGCGGTGGAAATCATGCAGGCGTTTCCCGATCTGCGCTGGATCCTGATCGGAGATTCCGGGCAGGACGATGCGGAGCTCTACGCGGAAGCCGTGCGCCAGCACCCCGGGCGCGTGCTGGCCGTCTACGTGCGCGATGTGGATCCCGGCGTGGACTCCGAGCGCGACCACCGCGTCGATGGGTTTCTGGGCGCGGCCTCGGGACACGATGTTCCCCTGCTGAGGGTGAACGACAGCACGGACATCGCACGCCATGCCGCTGAGCGCGGCTGGGTGTCGCCGCAGAGCGTTGCGCGCGTCGCAGCCGAAGCGCGGCGCGATGCCGCGCGACCCGACCTGGGCGAGGCGGCGACTGTGACGACCCGCTGATTCCGCTGGCGACCCGTTTTACACCGCGCGCGAATCGCCACAACCGCCGCCGCGACGGTCGACTCGAGCGCAGCAGAAGCAGCCAGAATGCTACGTCTGATCGCGCTCTAAAAGATCATCGGCTGCAGATTTGAACGCGGCACGCGGCGCATAATCTGCGACAGGATTCTCAGGAGCCGCCATGCAAGCCGTCTGGTATTTCGACTTCATTTCGCCCTACGCCTATCTGCAGTGGCCGAAGATTCGCGCGCTATCGCAGCGGGTCGAATTCGAGTTCCGCCCGATATTGTTTGCAGGGCTGCTGCAACATCACGGGCACAAGGGCCCGGCGGAGATTCCGGGCAAGCGCGAGTTCACCTACCGCTTCGTGCAGTGGCAAGCGGATCGCGATGGAATCGTGCTGAGGTTTCCGCCAGCGCATCCGTTCAACCCTCTCGCGGCATTGCGCTTGTGCATCGCGGCGGGCAGTTCGGCGGAGGCAATCGAGGCGATCTTCGCGCATCTGTGGCGCGAAGGTCGCGAGGGTGACAGTCCAGAAACGTTGCGCGAGATCGCGACCACGCTTGGGATCGAGAATGTCGAGGCCGCGTTGGCACGTCCGGAAGTGAAGGCGAAATTGCGCGCGCACTTCGAGGCCGCGCTCGCCGACCACGTGTTCGGCGTGCCCAGTATTGTCGCGGACGGCGAAGTGTTCTGGGGCAACGACGCCACCGCAATGTTCGAAGATTGGCTTGCCGATCCTGTTGCGTTCGAGAACGACACGATGCGGGCGTTGCGGGTATTGCCCGAGGGCGTGCGTCGCGGATGAAACCGCCACCTGGCCGCACCCAAGTACGGTCGCATCTCTGATCGTTACCGCCTCGCCATCGAGCACTCTCGATTTGCCGTGTCCGCAGGCGCGACCCCAACCGCGATCGCGTCGATGCCTCCCACAAGGGACAACCCCCCGCTTTCGGCAGGTGGCGCAAGCAGCTCGCATTGAGTACGGTGCCGGTTCTTTGGCTGCGCCCGACGCAGCCTGTCAGGGATTTTCTGGAGAATGATCATGCGGTTGAAGCATTCGTTGGCACTGGCTCTTGGATTGGCTCTCACGGCTTCGGCCGGACTGGCCGCAGACAAGAAAAAAGACGAAGCCCCCAAATGGGACGTCAGCGCCGCGCATGGCCCGACCAAACGGGTGGCATTCAGCACCAACGAAGGTACCTGGATGGATGTCGACGTCAGTCCCGATGGCGAGACCATCGCGTTCGATCTGCTCGGCGATCTGTACCTGCTGCCGATCGCCGGTGGCAAGGCCAAGCGCATCACCTCCGGCCCGGCCTTCGATGTGCAGCCGCGTTTCTCGCCTGATGGTCGCGAACTGTCCTTCACTTCGGATCGCGCCGGTGGCAACAACGTCTGGCGCATCGGCGTGGATGGCAAGCATGCGGTGCAGGTGAGCAAGGAGAGCTTCCGCCTGATGAACAATCCGGTCTGGACGCCTGACGGCCAGTACCTGATCGCGCGCAAGCATTTCACCAGCGAACGCTCCTTGGGCGCCGGCGAGTTGTGGCTGTTCCACAAGAACGGCGGCGATGGGCTGCAGCTCACCAAGCAGAAGAACGACCAGCAGGATCAGGGCGAACCCGCGGTCTCGCCCGATGGCCGCTACGTATATTTCTCCGAGGACGTGAGCCCGGGCCCGACCTTCCAGTACAACAAGAATCCGCACGATCTGATCTACGCGATCCGGCGCCTGGATCGCGACACCGGCGAAGTGATCAATCTCGTCGCCACGCCGGGCGGCGCGGTGCGACCAGAACCCTCGCCGGATGGCAAGCGGCTCGCCTTTGTGAAACGCGTGCGCGAGAAATCAGTGCTGCACACAATGGACCTGGAATCAGGCCAAGTACGTCCGTTATGGAACGGCCTCAGCCACGACCTGCAAGAGGCCTGGGCGATCTTCGGTCCGTATGCCAACTACGACTGGACCCCCGACTCAAAGGCATTGGTGGTGTGGGCGAAAGGCAAGCTGTGGCGCGTGGATGCGGGCAGCGGTGCGGCCAGCGCAATTCCGTTCGAGGCCCAGGTCGAGCAGACCGTGGCCGAGCCTGTGCGCTTCGAGCGCAAACTCGAGGGCCGAAACTTCGCACCCAAGATGGTCCGCGATGTCGCCACCGCGCCGGATGGCAAGTCGCTGGTGTTTCATGCGCTTGGGCAGCTATGGACCAAGACACTGCCGCGTGGCGAGCCGCGTCGCCTCACCGGCAATAATGGCCTCTACGAGTACCAGCCCAGCTTCAACGCCGCCGGAAGCAAGCTGCTCTACACCACGTGGAGTGATGCCGACCTCGTGACAATCCGCGAACGCGATCTCGGCACCGGAACCGATCGCGTGGTGAGCACCAAGAAAGGTTTCTACTACAACCCACGCTACTCGCGCGATGGTGCCCGCATCGTCTACGCCAAGACCGGCGGCAGCGGCCTCACCGGCGGTCTGTGGTCCGGGGATCCGGGTATCTATGTGATGCCGAGCACGGGTGGAGAATCGCTGCGTATCGCGAATGAAGGCGAGAATCCGCAGTTCGCGGCCGATGGCAAGCGCGTCTACTACTTCACCGGCGGCGGTCTCGAAAAGAAACTGATGTCGGTCGGTCTCAACGGCGAGCAGCCGCGTGAGGTGTTCAAGCTCAAGTATCCGGATCTGGTGAGCCTGAGCCCGGATGGCAAGTGGGTGGCATTCACTGAATTGTTCAATGCCTACGTCGCGCCAATGCCGCAGACCGGTGGCAGCATTGAACTGAGCAAGGACACGACGGCTATCCCGGTCACTCGCGTGAGCCGCGATAGCGGTTCGTATCTGCATTGGGCCGCAGATTCGCAGTCGTTGCACTGGACAGTGGGCGACGAGTATTTCTCGCGCGACCTGAAGCAGCTGTTTGCGTTCATTCCGGGAGCAGCGAAGGAACTGCCGAAGCCCGATTCCGCGAAAGGTGTGAAGGTAGGCCTGAGCGCCGCGGTCGACGTGCCGCGTGATGTCGTTGCGTTCAGCGGGGCGCGTCTCATCACGATGCGCGATGCCGAGACGGTCCGGGAGGTGATCGAGGACGGCGTGCTCGTGGTCGAAGGCGACCACATCAGTACGATCGGAAAACGCGGCGAGGTCGCGATCCCCGACGGCGCGCGCGTGATCGACGTCAGCGGCAAGACCATCGCACCTGGCTACGTCGACGCGCATGCGCACGTCGCGAATTTCGGCGGTGGCGTGATTCCGCAGGCGAACTGGGCCTACTACGCCAACCTCGCCTTCGGCATCACCACCGCGCACGATCCGAGCGCGACCACCGAGCTCGTATTCTCGCAGGCCGAATTGGTGAAGGCCGGCGCGATGGTCGGGCCGCGCATGTTCTCCACCGGCACCATCCTCTACGGCGCCGACGGCGACTTCAAGGCGGTGGTGGACTCACTCGACGATGCGCGCTCGCACCTGCGCCGGATGAAGGCGAACGGCGCCTTCAGCGTGAAGAGCTACAACCAGCCGCGGCGCGAACAGCATCAGCAGATCAACCAGGCTGCGCGCGAGCTCGGCATGAATGTCGTGGAAGAAGGCGGCAGCACCTTCTTCTTCAATCTTCCGATGGTGCTGGATGGCGCCAGCACGATCGAGCACAACATCCCGGTGGCGCCCTTGTATCGCGATGTGATCGAGCTCTGGCGGCAAACCGACGTGCGCAACACTCCTACGCTCGTGGTGAGTTACGGCGGCCAGTCGGGCGAATACTGGTGGTACGCGCGCGATAACGTATGGCAGGACAAGAAGCTCGCGCGCTTCTTCCCCCGCGAAACGCTGGACGCGCGCAGCGTGCGACGCGCGACTGCGCCAGAGTGGGACTACTACCACATCGAGGTGGCGAAGGCGGCGAAGACACTGCGCGACGCCGGCATCAAGATCCAGACCGGGGGCCACGGCCAGTTGCAAGGCCTGTCACCGAACTGGGAGACGTGGATGTTGACGCAAGGCGGCTTCAGCAATTGGGAAGCGCTGCGTGCCGCAACGTTTGATGGCGCCGATTCCATCGGCTTCGGCTCGCAATTGGGATCCCTCGAAGTCGGAAAGAAAGCCGATCTCGTGGTGCTCAACACCAATCCGCTGGACGACATTCGCGCCACGATCGACACCCGCTACGTCATGGTCAACGGGCGTTTGTTCGACGTCGACGCCGACATGGCCGAGATCGGCAATCGCGCGGTACCGGCACCGCAGTTCTACTGGCAGCGCCACGGGGGCGATGGCGTCACTTTCGGGATCGAGTACGGCCCGACCGCAAGTTGCCATTGCCCGAAGTCGGGGATGACGCACCGGCATTGAGGACCGGCGCTTGGCCGGATGCGTCGCCAATCTGCGTATGCTTGGATCACGGGCCGCGTCGGTCCGATTGCCGGAGGTTCCCCGTGTCGACTTGTCGTTTGTTGCTCGCCTTGCTGGTGGGAATCGCCAGCGTGCCCGTCGCGCAGGCGGCGCGCTTCACCTATCACGGCGAATTGATGGACGGCGATGCACCGGCACAAGGGCGCTACGACCTCGAAGTCCGCGCCTACCCCGCGCCTGCGGGCGCGAAAGCGCTGGGCGAAGCGATGGTACTGCCGTCAGTGGAAGTAAAGGACGGCCGCTTCGCGGTCGAACTCGACCTGCCCGAAGACGCCGATGGCCTGACCTGGGTGCAGGTCGGTGTGCGCGCCAGTGAGTCGAAAGAAGCCTTCACCGCGTTGGGCGAGCGTCAACCGATCAGCAAGGCGAATTCCACCTGCCCAGGTGCGTGGGCACTGGATGGAAACACAGGACTGCCGGCGGGCAGCTTCTTGGGCATCGCGGACGCGGCGGCTATCACCACCCTGGAGTTGCGCGCGCAGAACTCGTCGGTGGCGCGCTTTACGCCCAATACGTCTCTCGCCGTCGGCGATGCACCTTCCATCGCGCTGGGTTCGAGCATCAACGCCGCTGTGGCGCCAGGCGCCACGGTCGGCGGAGGCGGTAGCAGCGCGCTGTTCGAGGATGCCAACCAGGCGACTGCACAGTTCGCCACAGTGAGCGGCGGTCGCGGAAACAGCGCGTCGGCTCAATTCTCGATGGTCGGCGGCGGACGCAACAACGTCGCATCCAACACCGGCGCCACCGTCTCGGGCGGCGACGGCAACCTTGCCAGCGGCATCAACGCGAGCGTGCCCGGCGGCGGCAACAATCGAGCCACAGGCTCCTTTTCTACGGTCAGCGGTGCTTCCAACCTCGTCGCTGGCAACAACGCAACCGTGCCTGGTGGCTTCGGCAATGCGGCAGGCGGAAGCGGAAGCTTTGCCGCTGGCGTAAACGCGCGCGTCCGCCTTCCCGGGACTCCGCCCAGCACGATTCCCGCGCCGCTCGTAGCTGCCGACTACACAGGACAAGGCAGTGGCGACACCGGCAGCTTCGTGTGGTCCGATTCCAGCGGCAGCACTGCACGGAGCAGCGGCAACAACCAATTCGTCATCAGCGCGGTTGGCGGGCTTCGCTGGATCGGCGCGGGGCTGGGCAGCACCAGCGCGCCCGCATTCATCCATTCAGTGGAGGCGTTTCCGGGGCCCGGCCTGAATCGATGCTCGATTGCGCCCTCCCGCACTTCGATCAACCATCCGCTGCTGAACGACAACCCGAATGCTGTGATCGTGTTTTCGCCCAACTTCGGCCTCGCTTCTAGCGGCGTCGCGCCGCCTCGCAATCCCTACGGGCTCTATTACCAGGACGTCGATACCGGCACCGGTTGTACCTTGGGTCGCTGGATCCTCTACGACCTGACCGCGTCACCGCAGCCGCTCGTCACGGGCCAGCGATTCAACATCTGGTTCGTACTGCCGTAGGCCGCGCCCGATGATCACTCACGTACTTCAAGCCGCCGTGGTGGGGGCGCTGCTGATGAGCTCGGCGTTGCCACTTACTGCGCGCGCACAAGAGGCCGCTTTTGTCGTGCCTTCAGTTGTAGACAACACGGCCACGCCCCCTCTGAGCCTGCGCACCACGACGTTCGAGCGCCAGCCGATGCAGAGCAGCCGCTACTCGTTGCGCGCCCGCTTCCAGCGCGAGGAAAGTGCGGGCGAGCTGCGCGAAGGCGGGGATTTTGTACTCTTCGGCCGCTTCGCCAAGGCCGGGATCAGCTGCGACGCGAACACGGTGTTCCGCAACGGCTTCGAGAACTGATCATTCGCGAGCGCCGTCGGACGGGTCCCGTCGATCGTCATCGACGGGACAGCAGGCGTTCCAGTCGGTCCATGCGCGCGCGCAGCTCCGCGTTGTCGGTGTGCAGCTGGGCGTTGTCGACCTGCAACTGTTCGTTCTCGCGCGCTAGCTGGCGCAGCGCTTCGACCGTCAGCGCCTCGAAGCCGTGCGAACCGACAGTGAGGTAGCCGTCGGTACCCGGTTGGACCCATTGCGGAAAGACCTTCTGCACTTCCTGCGCGACGAACCCGGTGCGGACGCCCGCCGGATGCATCGTACTGTCGGCGTGCGTGTACTCGAAGTTCACCCCGCGTAAGGCGAGCAGGCGATCAAGCGCGCCTTCCAGCGGCACGATGTTCTTCTTAAGTCGCAGATCGGACGAATCCGACCAGGGGCCGCCACCGGGCTTGGACGCGCTTCCGTCGACTACAAAGCCTAGGGCTGCTACACGCACGAAAAGAGCGTAGACACGAAGTGCGGATTGGATTCCGGTAAACCCGATATCAAGCACCCCGAGCCCGAGGGACGAGTCGATATGAGGCTTGAAGTAGACGTTGGTCCCGCCGGACCCGAACAGTTGCAGATTCGGCTCTGCGAAGTCTCCCATGCCCCCGCCGTCGACATCGCTCACGCCCAGTTGCATGCGGGTGACGTTTCCCCCAGTGCGGAACTGCATCGACGAGCTGTTGACGTTGTTGTAGATGATGCCGCCGTCGGCGGCGTCGTTGAACGAGGTCGGTTTGCCGAAAAGGATGCCGCGCTCGGATGCGGGCGGTGAGAACACACTCAGATAGGTATGGCTGTTGCTCTCGAAAACGCCGACGCTTCCGCCTACCGGCGCGATAGCGCCGGAAGGCGCGAATCGTACGTGCAGCGTGGCCAATGGCGCGGGCGTGTTGACTCCGACGCCGCCGGTGGACTGCAGGCGCAGAGCGGCTCCGTCGGTGGTCCCGAGGAAATTTCCTGCCGCAAAAGTGCCGGTATTGCCGGTCGTGCCCCAGCACATCCCCGCCGCCTTCAGCGCGTTGGGCTGCACCGCCTCGCGATCCGCCAGCTGCACGAATGCGCCGTCGGCATCGCGCACTTCGACCTCCAACCACAGGGTTTCGCGTCGTTGCAGCGCCGGGTCCAGGTCCAGACCCGTGTTGAACGTGCCGTTGCTGACCGCCACCTCGTCCAGCATGATCGGCGCCGCGAGCGCCTTGCCGCCGGTTTGCGCGTTGTAGAACGACAGACGAAACCCGTACTGGCCTTCGGCCGGCTCGCCGCCATCCGTCAGCGTGCCGCGATAGACGAAGGAAGCGGCCGCCACCGGCAACGCGGCGCTCAATGCAGCCGCGAGCAGGAGGGATCGAATCAGGTACGAAGACGTAGTGCGCATGAAGTTTCTCCGGTCGAACTCATTCAAAACCATTGGCAAAAATCGTGTTTCCGCCGCCGCTGCAGGCCACGGCCTTGGCGTCAATCAACGTGGCGCGCAGTTCAAAATCACCGCCCGTTCCCGCGGCCGTGGGCTCGGATTCCAGCCGCGGAACGAGGCGGTAGCGGCCGTCGATGCTGCTCCCGGTTGCCGCGCGTTCGAGCTGCTGGCCATGCACGGCGTAGCGGGAGTCGGTCGAGGGTGCGGACTCGTTTGCGGCCACAGCGGCACCAGCTCCCGGCACCAGCACGGCGACGATGAAGACTGCCGACAGATTGAAATCACGACGCGTCATCGCTTGCTCCAGGGTCTGTCCCGGGAGCAGTGGAGGCTGATTCCAGGAAGGCGAATCGCAACGGATGCAGCCACGGGCGCGGGTCGGGAAAACGGAGTGCATCATTGCACCCGGTGCTACCGAGGATGCGCCGTGGAGTGTCGAGCAGGCAAGGCCTACTCGAGGGCGGCCACGTAATCCGCGATTGCGATAGCCTTGGCGTTAGCGTTGAGCAGAACGGTAGCGTGACAGTTGCGCCTCTTGCTGTGCCATCTCGATGTTTGAAACGATTCAGCGTCACACTGCGTCTACGCCTCAGGGCCTCGCACTGGGCGGGACCTGCTCATCATTGGAGACCGTCCCCATGCGACATGCGCTTGCCCTCGCCGCCTTGGCGATCCCATTTATATTCCCGGCCACCGCAGTTGCTGCAGACGACTTTTCTTGGCATGCGGGCTTCGGTCTTGCCGCCGAACTGGATCAGCGCGTCTTATCCACGCCCGACGCCCGCGTCGAGGCGGAGGAAGCCGTCACCGTGTTCTTGGGCGCCACCCACGCCAGCGGTTTCGGCGCCGAGCTCGCCTATGTCGATCTCGGTTCGGTGAGTGAGGCCGGCATCGCGGATGGCGGTTACGAGCTCGATGGCGAGCTGTGGTCGCTGGGCTTGACCTACACCGTGCAGATGGACGCGTTCGAGCCCTACGCCAAGCTCGGCGGGTACTGGCGCGAGGAAGACGGCGTCGCGCTCACCATCGCCGGCCCACGTCCATTTGCTCTCCATGACGACGGCCTGATGGGTGAAGTCGGCCTGCGCTGGCGCGTCTCCGAGCCGGTCGCCCTGCGCCTGGGCTACGTCTGGTACAACTTTGAACCTGACAGCGATGCCAGCGCGCAGTTCGGTGCGGAGTGGCGGTTCTGAATCCGATTCCGATCCTGCTGTCGTGGAGCGGCGGCAAGGATTCCGCCTGGACCTTGCATGCGCTGCAGCGCGATCCGCGCTGGGAGGTGTGCGGCCTGTTCACCACCATCACCGAAGGCTACGAGCGCATCAGCATCCATGGCCTGCGGCGTGAAATCCTGCATGCGCAGGCCGAGGCCGCGGGATTGCCGGTGATCGAGGCGCGCATTCCCCCGCAGGCCGACAACGCGACCTACGAGGCCGCTTTCGATTCCGGTCTGTGCGCCGCGCGCAAGCGCTGGTCGGCGCTGCGGCATATCGCATTCGGCGACCTTTTCCTCGCCGATGTGCGCGCATACCGCGAAGCGCTGTGCGCGCGGCTGCGTTGGACGCCGGTGTTTCCCCTGTTCGGCGCGGACACCGCGATGCTGGCACGCGAGATGATCGCAGGCGGACTGCGCGCCTCGCTGTGCTGCATCGACACCACGCAACTGGGCGCCGAGTTTGCGGGCCATGAGTTCGATTCAGACCTGCTCGCTGCGCTGCCGGCAGACGTTGATCCCTGCGGTGAACGCGGCGAGTTCCACACCTGCGTGCACGCCGGACCGATGTTCGCGCACGCACTCGATCTCGTTAAAGGAGAACGCGTGCTGCGCGAGAGTCGCTTCATGTATTGCGAGTTCACGCTCGCGCCGCCAAGCTAGGCGCCATCCTCCGGCCGGGAACGCGACCATGCCGCAACGCTACCACCTCACCCTCACCGATCCCGCCAAGGCGCGCGGCACCGATCCCGAGTTGAGTTTCCGCGCGCAAGGCGCCGAAGGCCTCGCCGCCGAACTGCAGGCGGCGTTACGTACCCCGGTATTGTTCGATGCCTGGCGCGGGCAGCAGGAAGACCCGGACGAGGTCGATCCCGCGCTGGGTGCGACCGATCCCGCGGCGGTCGTGACGGGCACGCAACGCGATCTCAAGATCGACTTGGTGGCGACCACGTCGATCGCGGGCAGCGTGCTGCGGCACCGGTTGCGACAGCTAGCAGGAAGTGGCTGGACGCTGAACGACGTGGCGGCCGCCTAGGAGTCTGGGCGGCAGGAAATTGCGGCCTGAAATGCGGTTACTTGTTGACCAACTGTGAGACTCCTGCGCGAATTCTGGGTCCGCTCACCACTGGCGGCTTACGAATAAAGC
>JBKJTK010000450.1:0-4150 GCA_046590875.1 Chiayiivirga sp. | reverse complement strand
CGTTGGTGCACTTCGCCACCTTGAGCGAGTTGGCCGTGTCGTCGTAGTAGCTGATCACCGGCAAGCCGTCGGTGCCGATGGCGATGGAGGTGTATTCGCCCACGAAGTTTGCCGGATCGTCTACCGTGGTGATCGTCGCTGCCCCGGTGCAGGCGGCATTGGCGCACGTCGCCACCTTGAGCCTGCGGAAATCGTTGTCCCGATAGCTGATCACCGGCAACCCGTCGGTGCCGATGGCGATGGAGGTGTGCGAGCCCACGGCCACGGCCGGCTCGTCCACCCTGGTGATGCGGGGCACTCCCGGCACCGGCTCGCAGGCCACCGAGCCGTCGGCATTGATGCCGCGGAAATACTCGCCGATCGCGCAGGTGCCGGTGATTCGCGACTGCACTTGCGCGCTGTTGATCTGCGCGAGTCCCACGCCGCCGTTGGCGATGGCAATCGTGCCGGCGCTGGTGATGGTGCCCCCGGTCAGGCCCGTGCCGGCAGTGACGCTGGTGACCGTGCCGCTGCCGCCACTGGCATCAACGCCGCACACCACCGTGCCGTCCGCATTGACGACGCGAACGTAGAGCCCCGCTGCGCAGCTGGCGCTGACCCGCGCTTGCACCTGTTCACTGTTGATCTGCGCGAGACCCACGCCACCATTGGCGATCGCCAGCGTGCCGCTGCTGGTAATGGTGCCACCGCTCAAACCCGTGCCGCCGGTGACGCTGGTCACCGTGCCGCCGCTGCTGTTGTCGATGTTGTCAGCGAAGCCGGCGGGCACGCCGGTAAGGCCATCCCACGGAGCAGCACTTGCGAGGTTCGAGCGCAACGCCTCGGGTGCGGGCCGCACCAATTGGCGTGGAACGAGAATCGTGTAGGCACCGGCACTGCCGCCAGCGCGCACGCGCAACTCAAGGAAGCGTTGTTGTCCCGCAAATGCAGTGGCCCCAAAGTCAAGCGTGATCGAAAACAGACCGCCCTCTACCGGCACGTTGACAAAATCCGGCGCGCACGCCAGCGCAGCGGGATTAATCACGCTGTCGAACAAGCACACCTGCAAGTCGTATAACCCGGTGACCGCGACCCCGGATTCCTTGAGCTGGCCCTGGTAGGAAAAAGCCGTACCCAGCGCCTGCGCCGCGAGTGGCATGGCGACCCACGCGAGCAGCCATGCAAGAAGTCTCGATTTCATCAGCGGTCTCCGGTTTTCAAGGCAGGGTAGACCCGCCTTATAACTCACATCACTACGGAAGAACCTGCCAGCAGTGCCGCTGGCACTTCTCGCCGTGCAGGCGGCCGGGTTGGCCCAGCCGAACATCGACGGCGTAGCGGGCGACCATCGCCACATGTCGCCCGCGAGCGCCGCCTTCAAAGCAACCAACCCGCTGAGGCTTGCTGACGTGCGGCACATCGCGGTCTCCCGTTGAACAGGGCCGCACAAATCCGGGCTTCCTTCAGGTAACCAGAAACCATCGCAATTCCTGCCAATTTTGAGCGGCTATCGCCCCCCCCCCGGGACGGAATCGTAGATTCCGAAATCTGGGGTCAGGTCGCACCTTCGAGCGCCGGCTTCGGGTCGCATGGCGACGGTCGCTCTTCGGCCATGAACGGCCGTTCGTACGATGCCCACTGGGGCAGCTGGAAAGCGGTCATTGGGATGTGTCGGCACGCCGACCGATGCGCACTTCACACGAGATAGTCTGTTCCTTCGCTCTCGTGTCCGTCCCTGCTGGTCGACCGGAAATCGACTTAGATCGGACTGGTATGGAAATCGGGGGGCAGGTCAGACCCGCCAGTACGCCCGAATCGTCCATCGTTGGGTACGCGAAATCGGCCTAGACAGTTCTTGCTATGCAACACATTCCATGCGACGAACCAAAGCAGCGCTGATCTACCGCCGGACCAAGAACCTCAGAGCGGTGCAGCTACTACTTGGCCACAGCGAGCTCGAGAGCACCGTCCGGCACTTCGGAATCGAAGTCGACGACGCGCTCGAAATTTCCGAGCAGACCGACGCTTGAAGTTCCGCTATCGGCCAGAAGTGGATGTCGTCCGACATCAACTCGCCGGTGTACTGGGTAATGCTACTGCCATTGCGGAACATTGAATCGGTTACGCTTTCCGCCATGAGAATTGCGATTGCCTGGTTTTGCGTCGCGCTGGCGCTAAGAGTCGCTCCTAGTTGGAGCGCAGACCAACCCGCTTGCGACACGGTAGGCTCGTGCCTCGCCGTGTTCTCGGCCCCGGAGTCGCTGCCGCAAGCGCGGTCTCAAGCAAAGCTGTTTCTGGACGATCACCCGGTGCGGGCGGTACTCGACGCGGTCGAGGAGATGCTGGTGTCGCCGCTGCTCAAGTTGCGCACGGCGGCGTGGTGGTATGTCAACACGACGCCCGACGCATGGAAGGATCGCGGGCCGGCGTTGGTCGAGGCGTTGTCGTTGTCGCCAGGGCAGGCATGGGTGGTGGCGAAAGCGGGTGGCGAGGCTGCCTTCGCACCGTTGCAGGAGATCGCGCTCGAGAGTGACGACGCCCAGGAGCCGGCAATGGCGTTGCATAGCATCGATGCGCGACGTGCCTTGCAGGTGGGGCTGGACGTGGTGGAAGACCGCGTGCAGGCGCGCGATCCTGATGGGTTCATCACCGGCGTGTTCGACGGCGTTGTAGTCTCCGACGAGCGCGACGAGATGCAACGTGCGCTGGCGAAGCTAATGTCCGCCCGGCACACGGTCGAAGTGCAGCGGCGCGCCGTCATCGCGTTTCGTGGCACGCATCAGGCGAGGGAAGTTCCAGGCGTCGTCAAGGCGCTCTACGCCCGTGCGCCGGCCGCGGTGCGTCGCGAGATTTTGTTGCGCTATGGGCATCGGGTGGCTAGCGACACGGACATGTCGGGCCGCTATCTGGAGATGCTGGACGCGGGTGGCGAAGAAGGGCTCGAGGCCCTGGTTCAGCTGACGCAACTACGCGTGCCGAGTAAGGGGCTGGTGGATCGCGTGCATGCCTTGGCGCTGCGGGAGCCGGTCGATGTGCAGGCGGCGGCGATGGAGGCCTTGTTCGCGTTCGATCGGGTGCGTTGGCGGCGGCTACTGCCGGAGTGGTTGCGGCATCCGGATGTGGCCATCGCGTACAGGGCGCTGGTCGCGGCACGCGAGGATTCGCCGCAGTCGGCGGGGCTGGCCGATGCCGTGTCGCGCGAGCATTGGTATTTCGGGCGCGACGAAGTGCGCGAGGACATGGCGCGCATCGAAGGCGAGTCGACGGAGATGCTCGTGCTCTCCAATGACGCCGCCGTTTCTGAGCCGCTAGCCAAGCCTTGCTCAAAGTCCGCGGATGCTGCGTTGCGCGATGTGGACTCTGTGTGGCATTCGGGTGTGCAACTTGCCAAGGCAGCGCGCGAGGCCGATGTCGGGTCTGATGGGTTGTCGGCCGCCTTGCCATGGGAGGGTGGCTGGCTGTTGGGCGTGGACATGGGAGAGTGGGGCGGGGAGCTGACCTACGGCGCCGCAGGCGCCGAGCCGGTGCTGGTGGCGAAGACGCTGGTGGAGCCGAGCGTGATCTTCATGTATCGCGAAGCAGTTTATGCCGTGACGGCCGGGATGGAAGGCGGGCACGGTTACCTCGCGCGCTTCGATCGCGTGCGCCAGCGTGGCAAGGCGTGGTCCACCGAGGCGCTGCTCACGTTGCCGGCGGCGGCGAAAGATGTCGTGATCGAAGGCGAGCGGGTGCTGGTGCGCCTGGAATCCAACGGCTGGGTGGACGTCACCGATTGGCGCGATCCGCATTGGCTCGGCTGCACTCGGAGCGAGGCGCCCTGAAGCGAGCGGGGCGAGGCGCCTCAAATCACGCAGGGTGCGACGTCGGGATGCACGCCGTGGAGGTCATGGCGAGCCGCGCCCCGCGCGAATCGGCGCCGAAGCTGATCGGAGAGGCAAAACCACCGGACGCATCGAGCACCAGCAGCGCCGCGTCGAGCGGTTGCGGCAGCAAGCTGTCGAGCAGCGAGGGTTCCGACATCCATACTTCCCGGCGAACCTGCATTACGTCCGTACGTTGAGGCTGTAGAAAAAGTCCGTTTGCCGAGTTGCTCTTGGATCACACAGAAATCGACCTCGCAGGAAGTTCTACAATCGCCGCGGAGCCCTCTGGGAGGGGTCGAAGGACCCCC
>JBKJTK010000431.1:0-7409 GCA_046590875.1 Chiayiivirga sp. | reverse complement strand
ATCAATCGGCCGTCTGCATCGCCCGATAGCGCCGTCCCAGCCAGAGCGACAGCACCAGCCACACGGCGGCCAGCGGCGCGGCGGTGTAGGCGATACCCGCAATGCCGAGGCCCAACCAGGTCAGTGCTGCGCTGCTCCAGGCACCCAACTGGTCGCCGACACGATAGACGACGGTGTCGATCAGATTCTTGGCCTTGTATTTTTCGCTGCGGCTGAGCGGAACGAACAGCGTTTCGCGCGCGGGGCGCGACAACGCGAAGTTGGTGACGCGACGCGCCACGGTGAACAACACCACGGCGGCAAGCACCGGAACCAGCCCCAGCCCCAGGAAGCCAATGATGCTGACCAGGGGCAGCGCCGCCAGCGTAAGGCCAACCCCCAGACGCGCCATCAGCCGACCGGTGAGCAACAGTTGCAGCACCAGGGTCAGGCCGTTGACCCAGATGTCGACATGGGCGAAGTACGCGGTCTGCGCTGCGCGCCCATCGATGGTGGCGGCGACGATCTGCGCTTGAAGGAAATACAGGAAGGTCGAGCCGATGGTGTACAGCAGCATGTAGCCGCAGACGCCCAGCAGATAGGGCGAGCGCAGCGCCAAACGAAAGCCGTCGCCTGCGCTGCCGCCGATCACCGCTTCGCTCTCCGCCGCGGGCACCTCGCGGCTGGCCTGCCGATGGACCGCGAACATGCACCACAGCGCCAGTTCCAGCATCACCAGGGACACGAGCAGCAGCGCTGGCGCGCCGACGGCCTCGACCAGACTGGCGGTGATCGCACCGCCGACCAGTGCACCGAGGCTGCCACCCGCGGCGATGACCCCATACAGCCGGCGCGAGGGTTCGCTTCGGTAGACGTCCGACATCACCGCCCAGAACAACGACACGGCAAAAAGGTTGAACACGCTTACCCAGACGAAGAAGGCGCGGCCTACCCAGACCTGGCTCGTTTCCGGCAGGCCGATCAGCGCGAGGTAGAAGCCCAGCAGGCAGGCCATCAACGCGCGATAGCTCCAGGCCACGAAGCGTCGGCGCGGCAGCCGCGACACCAGCAACGAAAACAGCGGGTTCACCGCCAGCATCGCCACCAGCGTGCCACTGAACAACCAGGCCAGGTTGTCGACGCCGCCGGCAACGCCCATCTGGTCTCGGATCGGGCGCAGGATGAAATAGCTGGCCATCACCAGAAAGAAATACAGTGCCGACCACGCCAGCACTTCGCGCTCCTCGCGGCGAACACCGGCCAACACCTGCAGCGCGCTCGGACGGACCTCGGCGGACGCGTCAAGGCTCATGATCAGTTGTCGCTCACGCTCAGTAGCCGCGCTGGATGTCGACCACGTTCAACAGCGGTTCGCCGGCGACGTAGCGGCGGAGGTTCTCGGCGACGAGTATCCCGTAGCGCTCGCCTTGCACGTCCGACTCGGCGGCCACGTGCGGCGTGATGATGACGTTGGGCAAGGACCACAGCGCGTGGCCATCGGGCAGCGGCTCAGGCTCGGTCACATCAAGTCCCGCACCAGCCAACTGCCCGCTGCGCAGCGCCGCAACCAGATCCTCGGTGACCACACTGCGACCGCGCGCGACATTCACGAAGTAGCCTCTCGGCTTCATCGCCCGGAAGAACGCCCGATCGAAGATGCCGGTCGTGGCCGGCGTCAGCGGCGCCGCATTCACCACCACATCGGCTTCCGCGGCGAGCGCGTGCAGTTCGTCGGACAAACCCACCTTGGCAACGAAGTCCGGTCCCTCGCGGCTGCTGTTGCGGGTGGCGACAACACGCATGCCCATCCCGTGAGCGCGTCGTGCCACCTCGGTGCCGATGCCGCCCAGCCCCACGACCAGCAAGGTTCGCCCGCTCACTTCGCGCATGGCCAAGCTCTCGGCCTCGTCGCGTTGCCAATGGCCGGATTGTTGCTGCCGCAAGGACTGCGGCAGCCCGCGTGTCAGCGCCATCACCAGGGCGATGGCATGTTCGGCGATCGGCACGCCACTGGTGCGCTGCATATTGGTCAGTACGATGCCGCGCTCCGCCAACCCGGGTACCGCGACGCAGTTCTCCACGCCCACCCACCAGGTCTGAATCCAGTGCAGCGACTTGGCCGCCGCAAGCGTCGCGGCATCGCACAAGCCAATCACGACCTGGGCACCAGCAAGCTGCGCCTCGCGCGTTGCGCCAGTGGCCGCGGCGACCACTTCGACACCAGGCACCACGGCCAGGAGCCTTTCGATCAGCTTCTCATCGGCGGTCGCGACCACGATGCGTTGCGGAACTTTCCAGCCGCGGAGATCGCGCGACGCGACGGGCGAGGCCTTCAGGCCCAATTCCTGGATCAGCGCGGTGGCGCGCGGGTCGGGCTCGCCCTTGGCGGCGACCGCGCCCGCCGCCAACATCAAGCCGACAAACATCAAGACCTGGATGCGGTTCAACATGACAGTCCCCGGTGGATTCCCGGCCCGTACAGCCGGTCTACTCAGACTAACTCACCGCAAGCGTCCCTTGGCGCTGCCCCGCAATCCCGCCTCGGACGCGACCACTCGGGCTATCATCGGCAACCCCCATACGCTGAAGGATGGTCACCGTGCGTCGAGTGCGTCCACCCTTGATATTTGTGCTGATCTGCGCCCTGCTGTCCGCCTGCGGTGGCGGTGGTGTGCGCGAGCGCGTCTTTCCGCCCACGGTCAGCATCCAGGAACTGGCACAACAGGCCGACGGCCAATGGACGCTGAAACTGCGCCTGCAGAATTTCAGCAACGTGGCGATGCGCTTCGATGCGATCGAGGCGCGCTTGCGTGTCGGTTCCAACGACGCGGGCGCGGTCAACCTGCAACCGATGCTGAGCGTGCCGCCAGAATCGGCCGAGATCGTCGACTTCATGCTGATGCCCGCCATGGCCGCATTGAACGACGTGCAGGCCGCAGCCCAAGGCCGCGGCAGTGTGCGTTACACGCTCGAAGGAATGATCCGCAGCACCGAACCCGATAATCGTCGCGACGAATTCAAATTCGAGAGCCAACTGAGCGCCGTGCCGGGTTTGTCCGGCGTGTTGCGCTGAGGGCTGGATGCCAGAGTGTCGCAAAGGCCCGGAGCCGAGTGCGACTGAACCCCTTCCGGAGACACCGATGAACACGTACCAAGCCCCGTTGCGCGACATCCAGTTTGCGCTCTTCGATGTTGTCGAAGCCGACAAGCTGTTCCGCCAATTGCCGGGCACCGATGCGGTGAATCGTGAACTGATCGAGGCGGTGTTGCATGAAGCCGCGCGCTTTACCCAAGACGTCCTCGCGCCGCTCAATAGCATCGGTGACACCGAAGGCTGCGTGTTCGAGAAGGCGGACGGGAGCGTGCGCACGCCATCGGGGTTCAAGGCGGCCTACGACCAGTTCGTCGCCGGCGGCTGGAACGGCCTGACCGCGCCGGAAGCCTACGGCGGCCAGCATCTTCCGGAATCCATCGGCGCGGCGCTGAAGGAAATGATCGACGCCTCGAACCTGGCCTGGGGCAACTATCCGTTGTTGTCGCACGGCGCCACCGAGGCGCTCAAGCACCACGGCGAGGAATGGCAGCGCAAGGTATTCCTCACCGCGATCGTCGATGGCCGCTGGACCGGCACCATGTGCCTGACCGAGCCGCACTGCGGTTCCGATCTCGGCCTGCTGAAGACCCGCGCCGAGCCGCAGGCGAACGGTACCTACGCGATTTCCGGCACCAAGATCTTCATCACCGCCGGCGAGCACGACCTCACTGAAAACATCGTGCATCTGGTGCTGGCGCGCTTGCCGGATGCGCCGGCCGGCACCAAGGGCATCTCGCTGTTTATTGTGCCCAAGGTGAAGACCGCAAGGGATGGCACGCTCGGCGAGCGCAACGCGGTGCGCTGCGGCAGCATCGAACACAAGATGGGCATCCACGGCTCGTCAACCTGTGTAATGAATTTCGACGGCGCCGAAGGGACGCTGATCGGGCAACCGAACAAGGGCCTCAATGCCATGTTCACCATGATGAACACCGCGCGCCTGGCGGTGGGCATCCAGGGCCTGGGGCTGATCGACCGCGCCTACCAGAATGCCTTGGCCTACTCCAAGGACCGCTTGCAGGGACGCTCGTTGTCGGGCCCGAAGCGCGCCGACAAACCCGCCGATCCGATCCTCGTGCATGCCGACATCCGCCGCATGCTACTGACCTGCAAGGCGCTGGGTGAAGGCGGTCGCGCGCTGGCCCTGCACGCCGCGACGCTCGTTGACACCATCGAACGCCATCCGGACAAGGAAGAACAGAAGAAGGCCGACGAACTGCTGTCCTTCCTGACCCCGATCGTGAAGGCCTGCCTGACCGAATGGTCGGTCGAGTGCACGTACCACGCGCTGCAATGCTTCGGCGGCCATGGCTATGTGCGCGAATGGGGCATGGAGCAACTGGCGCGCGATGCGCGCATCACCACCATCTACGAAGGAACCACCGGCATCCAGGCGCTGGATCTGCTCGGGCGCAAGGTTATCCAGCAGCAAGGCGCCGGCCTGAAGCACTTCCTCGGGCTGATCGTCGAGTTCTGCAGCAGCGAAACGATGAACGCCGGACTGGCCGAATTTGTTGCGCCGCTGGCGAAAATCGCACAGGAGTGGCAGCAGATCACGCTCGAAATCGGCCGCCGCACCATGGCCGATCCGGACGAGATTGGCGCGGCATCGGTCGACTACCTTTTCTATTCTGGCTACGTCGCATTGGCATTCTGGTGGACCAAGAGCGTCGCAGCCGCCGAACGCGGCAACCATCCGGCGGCGTTCAAGAAGGCCAAGCGCGACACGGCGCGCTTCTACTTCCAACGCATTTTGCCGCGTACCTTAAGCCATGCTGCGGCGATCCGCGCCGGCGCTGCCAGCCTGCTGGCAATGGATGAGGAAGGTTTCGCGAGCTGAGGCCGGTTTGCGGCGAGCTCTTCACGCCGCGCGGCGGACGCGGTACAAAGCGCTTCCGCCCCGCACATTCCAGACCATGCACATCCAGGCCGGCGAACTCGAACTCCTGATCCGCGCTGCCAACGCCGACGACGACGAGTTCATCTTCGGATTGATCGAGCGTTTCGTGGATTTCGAGCTGCCAAAATGGCGCAAGCGCAACGTCGTGGTCGAAGGCATCCGGCGCGATCTGACGCATCACCTGGAGGAGCAGCCGGCCGGTTCCTTCATGTTCGTAGCCGAGGACGACAGCAGCGGCGAGCGCGTGGGCTTCCTGCACTTGCAGACCGTCAAAGACTTCTTCACCGGGCACCAAAACTGCCACATCTCCGACCTGGCTGTGGCGCGCGAGCACGATGGCAAAGGCATCGGTCGCGCGTTGTTGAGCTTTGCTGAGAAATTCGCGCGCGAGCACCGCTACGAGCGCCTGCAACTCAACGTGTTCCCCGGCAACGAGCGCGCGCGCAAGCTGTACGAGGAACTCGGCTATGGCCTGGACACGCTGCGACTGGTGAAGCCGCTATAACTTTCAGTTGTGCTTCGACGCGCCCAAAAAAAAATCCTCTACCTCTGGCGTGGCCGCGTCTACCAGCGCCATTCGAGCGCCACACCAACGCGGCGCTCGCGTCCGGCCAGGTACTCGCGCGGGCGCGGCTGGATGCCAGCGATGCGCACGTCTTCTAGATAGTCGCGATCCAGGGCGTTGCGCGCGTAGAGCTCGATCCGCGTTCGCGCCCCCAGGTCGTGCTGCAGACTCAGATCCAGCACGGCGTAACTGGGGCGGCGCCCGGCCGGCGTATTGAGCGCGTCGCTATAAGCCGCCCGGCTGTACCAATGGCTCAGACCGAGCTGCCAGTCCGGTGCGAAGCGCCATTGCGCGCCGGCAGTGAGCGTGAGCGGCGGCGCGCCTGGGAAGTGACGTCCGGCCAGTTCGACCGAGCCACTCGGCACACGCGCGATGAAGGCGTCGTACTGCGTGCGCAGCAGGCCGATGCCGATCCAGGTTTGCAAGGTTGGGTGCGCCTGCCATTGCAGTTCGAACTCTCCGCCGTAAGCGTGCGCGGCGCCGGCATTGATGATGCGGTAGCTCTCGCGCTGTGGCAGGTCGATCGGCACCTGACGATCGGACCAGCGGTTGTAGAACACCGCTGCATCAAGTCGCAGTCGCCCACCGTGCCAGGCGCCGCTCCAGGTCAGGTCCAGCGTATCGCTGCGTTCGGGATCGTAGGTCGCCAGTATTCCGCTGGCCGTGTCCAGCCGCGCACCGCCACCGACGAAACCGCGCCGCAGTTCGAGCGCCAAGCGATGATCGGGATGTGGTTGCCAGCTTGCACGCAGGTTTGGCACCCAGACCTGATCGGACGAGGGGGTGCGTTGCCGTGTCGACGTGGAAGGAAATTCCACGTTGCACGGACGCACTGCGCCGCTGCCGATGCGCAGCGTGCAGCGCTCGTCGCTCAGGCGGGTCTCCAGCAACCGGGTCGAACTGCGCCGCTCGTCGATGCCACGCACGCCCAGACCGATCCCCGTCCGTGCGCCCGACCATGCGATCTGCGCGAACGCGCTGCGCGTCGTCGTGTCGCTGCTCACCGCCGCGGTGAAGAGTCGGCTCGTGTCTGGACTCACGGCCACCTCGACCTGCGTCGGGAAGAATTCGCGCAACGGTGTGATCAACGATTCCGCAAGGCGAGTGTCGCGCTCGCTGCGATCCACGCCCAGTTGCGCGCGCCAGCCGCTGCCAAGATGCTGATCCCAGCGCACGCCAAACTCTCGCGCGGCTTCGCCCTCCCCTCGCGCCTGTCGCTCGCCCGAGATCTGGCGCCGCCGCGTCACGCTGCCGAGCTCGATATCCGCGCCCTGGGCGAAGAGCTTCAACACGCTGCGCTCGCTGATGCGCCATTCGGCGTCGAACGCCGCACCGTCGGAGGCGAGGTCGCGTGAGCGTGGCAGCGGATCGAAGCTGCGGCGCGAGTAGGGATCGAATCCGGCCGCAGCGGCGGGCGGGACGATCGCGGGATAGCCGGGATCGGCGCGCAGCACGAGCCAGCTCGCGCTCAAGGTCAGGGCCTCGATCGCGTCTGGCTGGTAGAGCAACCGGCCCTGAACCAACGACTGGCGGCCGCGGTCGAGGTCGCGATCGCCGGTGAGCGGATTGTCGATGCTGCCGCCCTCGCGCTGAACGACCGCATTCATGCTCATTGCCGGACCGAGTGCGCCGAGCTGGCCGCTGGCGCCGAGGCGCAGTTCGCCGCCGGCGCGCTGCGTCGCAGCGATGCGGCCGTGCAATGCGGGCTCGGGTTGGGGTTCCACGGTTTCAAGCCGGATCACGCCCGCCATCGCTCCCGCGCCGTCGCCGAGCGAACGCGGGCCGCGCAGATAATCCACGCGCTGCAACGGCGGCAGCGCGACGCTTTCCAGCAGACGCGCACCCAGCGGGATGCTGTCGAGATACACGCT
>JBKJTK010000414.1:0-12080 GCA_046590875.1 Chiayiivirga sp. | reverse complement strand
CGGAAGAGTTCGGCCACCACGTGACGAAAGGCGTCCAGCAGCAAGGACTCCTCGTGGGTCTCGATCAGAATCAGCGGCGTGCCGGAGCGCACCCGCACGGCAAGGTCGTGGGCGTCGAACATGGGGAAGCCGGGAACGCGGGTCGACAGCCTATGCGGCGGGACATCCCACACGCAACCCAGACAGTTGTAGCCCGAGCTGAACCGGTCTACGGCTGTGCACGTTCGCGGCGTGGCTGCGTTGTATCCTCGCGCCACGGCATTGCCAAACCCATCTCCGACACCACCCCTTAACCCCGTGTCCCCGGGAGGACGCCATGAAACTTCGCCTGCTCACCGTGTTGCTGCTGCTGCCGTTGGCGGCGTTTGCAGCTTCGCCGTCAATCGAGCCCGAACAGCAGGCGCCGTTGTCGCCACAAGACGGGAGCCCGTTGCGACTCGCGCCGGTGGATACCGCCAAGCTGCTGGCCGAAGACGCACTGCTGGCCGGCAAGCTCGGCCTGCCTCTGCGCTACGGCATGGTGCAGAGGGTGGAGGGCGTATCGCTGGAGGCCGCCAAATCGTCCGGCGGGACCTGGACCACGCTCGCTGACGGCCGCCTGCAATGGCAGCTGGAAGTCGTGGCGCAGGACGCCAGCAGCCTCGAATTCGCGTTCTCCCGCCTACGGTTACCCGCTGGCGCGCAACTGATGCTGCGTGCGCTCGACAGCAAGCAAACCCTTGGCCCGCTGACCGATGCCGACAACCGCGCCAACGGTCGCTATCACACGGCGATGCTGGCGGGTTCGCACGCGATGCTCGAACTCACCCTGCCGGCGGCGAAACGCGCACATCTGGAGCTGGCGCTGGACTACGTGGTGCATAGCTACCGCGATCCGTTCGCGGCGCAGACGCAGCAAGCGCAGTCGCAGCAGAAATCCGGCAGTTGCAATATCGATACGATCTGTCCGCAAGGCGATGCGTGGCGCGAGCAGATTGCCTCCGTCGCGCACTACACCTTCCAGACGTCGACCGGCAGCTTCGTCTGCACCGGCACCCTGATGGCGACCGGCAACCAGGCCCAGGATCTGGCCGCGCCGCGATTCTCCACCGCCAACCACTGCGTCAGTGCCGCCGCCGAGGCGCAATCGATGGTGTTTTACTGGGGCTACGAAAGCCCGACCTGCCGCGCCATTGGCAGCGCCGCGAGCGGCCAATCCATTTCGCGCACCACCAACACCCGCGCCACCCAGAGCGGCGCGAGCTTGCTTGCCACCCACGAACCGACCGACTTCACCGCCGTGCAGCTGTCCACTGCGGTTCCGGTCGCGGCGCGCGCCACGTACAGCGGTTGGGATCGCTCCGGCAACGTGCCCGCGGGCTCGGTCGGCATCCACCACCCGCAGGGCCACGAGAAGCGCATTACCTTCAACTCCGATCCCTTGCTCACCGAGGGCAACTGCTCGATCAGCGGACGGGTCGCTGGCAACACCCATTGGTTGATTACGCAGTACGAATCCGGCACCACCGAGGGCGGCTCATCGGGATCGGGGCTGTGGAACCCCAGCAACCAGTTGCTGGTCGGCGTGCTGTCGGGCGGCAGCGCGCTGTGCACGGTGCCGGACGGCCACGATTGCTACGGCAAGCTGTCCACCGCCTGGGAGTCCGGTGGCACGCCCGGCAGCCGCATGCGCGACTGGTTCGATCGCAGCGGCAACAATCCGCAGACCATGCCCGGCATCGGTTCCTGCGCGGCGCCCAGCGCGACCCTGGATTCGCCGGCCTTCGGGTCTGCCACCGCGGGCCAGAACTTGCAGTTCACCGCCACGGCCAGCGGCGGCGCCGCGGGCGCACGCACCTATAGCTGGGATGTCGATGGCGACGGCAACTTCGATCGCGTCGGCAGCACCAGCAGCATCACGATCAGTTTCCCCAGGGCGCAGCAGGCGCAGGTCTCGGTGCGGGTGGTGGACAGCACCGGCTGCGGTACGACCGTGTCGCGCGCACTGGACGTCACCGGCGCAACCTTGACCGCGACCGCCGGAACCCCGGCCCAGGTCTGCGGCGACAACGACGCCGCGATCGAACCGGGCGAACGCTGGAGAGTGCCGGTGACTCTGCGCAATAGCGGCGCCGTGGCGCTGCCCGCGGGGGCGCGTGCGCTGTTCGTGCCGGGGGCCGCGTCCAGTGGCGTCCTGCCGATCGGCCCGAACACGTTTGGTTATCGCGCCACCACCAGCGCGCAGGGCGGCTGCGGCTACAGCTTCGTCGACATCGCCGCGGGCGCCAACAGCGTCACGGCGTTGGCCACCAGTTCGGCTACAAGTGATACGCGCGACGACGCGCGGACCACGCAGACCATCGCGCTCGGCGGCAGCGGATTCAGGCTCTACGGGCAGACCTACACCCAGGCGGTGATGTCGACCAACGGCTATGTCTCATTCTCGAGCGCAGACACCGGTGGCGACTTCAGCAATGACTGCGCCGGTGGCTACAACAACGGCGCAGTCGGTCCGCAGTTCCGCGTGCATCACGACGACCTCGTGGTGAGCACGCAACCGGGTGCCGGGCTGCGTTACCGCTATTTCGCCAGCTGCCCGCGCACAGCCGAATCCGATCCCGCACAGGCCCAAGGCTGTCATGTGTTCCAGTGGAGCCGGATGCAGCTCTACGTCAACTCCACCACCACTTCAGGGGATTTCGAGTTCGAGGCGGTGGCCTATGAGCGGACTGGCCAGGTGTCCTATCAGTACCGCACTGCCGCACCGGATGCGGGTCAGGGTTCGACTCTGGGCATCAGCAACCCGGCCGGCAACGATCCCCTCAATGTCGGTTGCGACGCGGCCAACACGGCCCCGGCGCAGAGCGCGATCTGCGTGTTCGAGCCGAGTGCGTTGCCGAGTTCGAGCATCAGTTTAAGACTGGAATCCCCGACGTTGCCCGTGCCTGCGCTAGGCGCAGGTCAACAAGCCAATGTCGACGTGCCGTTCGCGATCCCGACCAGTGCGAGCTGCGGCGCCACCCTGGGCCTGGACTACATCGCGACCGCCGCTCCGGGCAGCTACAGCCTCGACACCAAGTCGGTGCTCGCCACCACGCTCGGCGCCGGCGGCGCCTGCCAGACCAGCAACAACTGCCCGGCCCAGGTACCGACGATCGCGACGCGGCAGAGCCTGTACTCGAATTCGGCGCGCGGCGGCAACGGCATCGCACACTTCATCTATGGCGGCATCTACGGCGGCGCCTGGTATACCGCGCTGACCGATCGCACCCCGACCTGGTACACCGTCGCGGGCAGTTACGCCGACAACCTCGCCACCGCGCCGATCGAGCGCTATCGCAATACCGCGGCGCCTGGCGGTTTCACTACGGCGCACGAAGTCATCGGTCGCGCCTGGGTCGCGCAGATCGACCCCGACAGCGTCCTCTACGCGTGGTCGCTCGACAGCGGATCGAAGGGTGCGGAACTCATGGACGCCGTGGCGCTGCCCTTCAGCCAGCCCAACCACACCCAGACCTGGTACGCCCCCAGCCAACCCGGTTGGGGTCTGGCAATCGAGAGCGTGACCACGGGACCGGGCAACGCGCTCGAGTTCATCGGCGCCTACGTTTACGACGACACCGGCGTCGCGCGCTGGGTGGTCGGCGATAGCACCAGCACCAGCGGCGGCAATGTCCCGCTGGTTGCGCATCGCCCACATTGCCCTGGCTGTCCGTGGTTTTCGGACTGGGCCACGGCCGGGGCATCGGCCGGTTCGTTGACGCGCACCTATACCGGCCCGGCCAGTGCCACGCTCGGCACAGCGATCACCTTGCCCGCGCCCTTCACCGGGGTTTGGAATCGCAGCGGTCTTCCGATCACCACGATCGGTCCACCGGCGGCGAAGTCGCAGGATTGAGGCTACGGAGTAAGATCGAGTCCGAATCTCTGCCCATCAGGAGCGCGCGCCCATGCCGGTAACCGAACTGATCTTGCTGCGCCATGCCCATGCCGAACCGCAAGCTGGCAGCAGCAACGACGCCGAGCGCGCACTGTCGTTACGCGGTGAGGCCGAAGCCGATGCGGCCGCGACCTGGCTTGTCGCGCACGGCTTGCCGGCGCGGGTGATCTGTTCGCCTGCACGGCGCGCGCGGCAAACCTGCGAACGGGTACTGGCGAGCGCGGGCTACGTCGACACGCGCGAGGATGCGCGCATCTACGAAGCCACGCCGGGCGCGTTGCTCGACGTGCTCGCCGATCACCGCGACTGCGCCCGCCTGATGCTGGTTGGCCACAATCCCGGCTTCGAAAGCCTGGCGGCGTTGCTTGCGACCGGGCAATCCGGCGATCACCGCGGCATGCCACCGGGCGGCATCGCGGTGCTCGCGTTGCCGCGCGATACCGATCTCGAACCCGGCAGCGCGCGCCTGATCACTTTTTGGTCGCCCTGACGGACGCAATCCGCCGCGCGGCATTAGCGGTGCTGCTGTTTGGCGGCATCCCGCCGCTGCATGCTGAAACGCTGCAGATCGACAGCGCGCAATCGCAAGCCGGCTTTGCGCTGCGGGCCTTGTGGGTCAAGCGCGTCGAGGGCGATTTCACCAGCGTCGAAGGCGTGATCGAGCCCGACCGCGAACGCGGCCGTTTCGGGGTCAGCGTGCGGATTGCAGCCGCGAGCGTGCGTATGGACAAGACCGAACACGCCACGTGGGCGAGTGGCCCCGATTGCTTCGACGCTGCGCGCTATCCGTGGATTGAGTTTCGCGCCGCCGCCGTACCTGAGGGTGTGTTGCGCGTGGGTGGTGAAGTGCCAGGCGAGCTCACCTTGCGCGGCATCACTCGCAAGGTGAGTTTTACGGTCGCGCCCTCGGAGTGCCCGCGCCCCGGCATCGGTTGCGCGGTGCGCGCAAGCGGCGAGGTGCAGCGCAGCGAATTCGGCATGCAGGCGCGACGTTTCCTGCTTGGCGATCGGGTGCAACTCAGCTTCGAGATCCGCGCGCACGACAGCGGCGCCGCGGCGCCAACGCGGGATGCCGGGTGATTTCCCTCGCCACTGGCGGAAGGGTCGAGCACGTGATGCGCGTGTTGGCTGGGTGCGCGCTGCTCGCAGCGCTCTGCGCCTGTATGCCGAGCCGCAAGGACATCCGGATCGCGGTCGAGGCGGCGCACGTGGAGCAGGATCGCGGCCTGACCTGCAACCGTGCCGATCATTGCGCGCTGCCCTCGCCGTTGCGCGAACTCGGCACCGCAGCACTCGCGGCGTCCACCGCCAACGTGCCGCAGCATCGGGTCCTGCTCCTCGACGCCGGCCAGGACGCTCTGCTCACCCGCATTCATCTTATCCGCGCGGCGCAAACGTCGATCGAGATACAGAGCTACATCTTCGCCGAAGACGACGCCGGTTACTTCGTGCTCAACGAACTGCTGCACGCCGCTCGTCGTGGAATCAAGGTGCGGGTGCTGCTGGATCAGCTCTACGGCGTCGACGACGTCAAGCTGCTGGCGCGGCTGGCGCAGGCGCACGTCAACTTCGAGCTGCGCCTGTATAACCCCACGTTCGGCGAAGCCCACACCGGGCCGCTGGAATTTGTCGCCGGCGGATTGTGCTGCTTCTCCCGTTTCAACCAGCGCATGCACAACAAACTGCTGCTGGTCGACGGCCTGGTCGGGATCACCGGCGGACGCAATTATCAGAATCGTTATTTTGATTGGGATCCGGGCTTCAACTACCGCGATCGCGACGTGTTCGCGGCCGGCCCGGTGGCGCGACAGATGCTTGAATCGTTCGACGCGTTCTGGCGCCACGAGCGCAGCGTGCCGGTGGCCGCGCTGCGCGATGTGCGCCGCTGGGTCGGCGCCGACGCCCAGGCTTTGGGCGAGATGCCCGCGCCGCGCCTGACCCGCGCCGACCAGATCCTCGATCTCTCTGCGCAAGCCGACAACCCAACCCTGGTCGAACGCAGATACGTACAGCGGGCGCACACGGTGGGACGCGTCGACTATATCTCCGACCTGCCCAACAAGGCGTTCGAGCGCAACAGCCAGAGCGAGCGCGATCTCACCGACCGCCTGCAAGCCCTGCTACGGGGCGCCGACCAGCGCATCGTGCTGCAAACGCCATACCTGGTCCTGTCGCGCAGCGCGCAGAAGGTGTTCCGCGAGCTGCAAGCTCGTCCGACGCCGCCGGTGGTCTGGGTCTCGACCAACTCGCTGGCCTCCACCGATGCCTTCCCGGTGTATGCCTTGTCGCACAAGTACAAGCGCCGCAATCTGCGCGATTTCGGATTCCGCCTGCATGAATTCAAGCCCTACCCGGCCAGCGCGCCGATCGACCTGGCCGCCACCGGTGCGGTCGATGCCGCTGATCTTGCGCAGTATCCGCTGGGCCAGTACGCGAGCGAATCGCGGCGCTCTTTCGGCTCGGGCTCGGGTTCGGCCCGTGGCTCGAGTGGAAGCATGCGCGGCCCGCTGCCGCTCAAGCGCGCCGGCCTGCGTATCGGCCTGCACGCCAAATCAATGGTGATTGACGACGAAGTCGGCATGGTCGGCACCCACAACTTCGACCCGCGCTCCGACAAACTCAACACCGAGAGCGCACTGATCGTGTACGACCCCGGGTTCGCGGCTGAACTGGCGAACGCGATCCTCAAGGACGCCGCGCCGGAGAATTCCTGGACCATCGCGCGTCGGCCCAAGGCACCGATCCTCTCGGGGGTCAATTACAGCCTCGGAAAAGTGTTCGAGGCCCTGCCCTTGTTCGATTTCTGGCCATTTCGCTACGCCACCAGTTACGAACTCAAGCCCGGGTGCCAGCCGCTGCCGCCCGACGATCCGGGGTTTCACGACTGTTACGAGGCCGTCGGCGACTTCCCTGAAGTCGGCCTGCCGCTGAAATCGATCTACACACGGGTGCTGACCGCGTTTGGCGCCGGGCTGGCACCGATCCTTTAGCGGTGGCTTGAAGTCTTCCCGTCGCTCCGATTGACGCCTGTGCAGCCGCTGGCTAGGCTGGCGGTCTTTCCGCCCGCGCCAGGAACTTCCATGCCTCTCAGCATTGCGTTCGAGCTCAGCGAACAGGATATCGAGCACTTCACCACGGCCCAGAAGGCGGCGCGTGATGCGGCCGGCACCAAGAGCACGGCCGAGATCATCGACGCCGCCAGCCGCTTGCTGGTCGACGCGCAGAAGGTGCATGTGCCGGATTTCGTCGGCCAGCGCCTAGCGCACCTCGACACCATGATCGCGATGGCGCGCGACGAGGGCTGGGCGATGCCGGAAGACGATAAGCAGCGCGTGCTGTCGGCGCTGGTCTACTTCGCCGATCCCAAGGACGTGATCCCCGATGCGATCCCGGTGCTGGGATATCTCGACGACGCGATCATGATCGAGTTGTGCGTGCGCGACCTCAAGCACGAGTTCGACGCTTACGAAGACTTCTGCGACTTCCGCCAGGCCGAGTCCGTAAAGCGCGGCCAGAATCCGGGCGCGGTTGGACGCGTCGAATGGCTCGAAAGCCGACGCGAAGAATTGCTTGAGCGGATGCACACCCGCCGCGATCGCGACTTCGGCACCGGCTACGGCACTTCCAGCGGCTACGCCAGCAAGCGGAGCTACCTTGGCAACGCCAGCTGGCGTCCGGGCATCTTCAAGTTGAGTTGATCGGCTTGAGTTGATCGATGCTCCGCGCGGTTCCCGACCTCGCCCGTCTCAACGCGGGCGGGACGCTCAACGAAAGCCTCGGCATCGAGATCACCGAGATCGGTTCCGATTTCGTCCGTGGTCGGATGCCGGTCGATGCGCGCACCAAGCAACACTTCGGCTTGTTGCACGGCGGCGCGTCCGCGGCATTGGCCGAAACCCTCGGCAGCATCGGCGGTAATCTCTGCGTCGATCCCGAACGCTGGGTCGCGGTCGGACTCGAGATCTCGGCTAATCACCTGCGCCCGGTCACCGGCGGTTGGGTTACCGGCACTGCCCGTCCGCTACACCTCGGGCGCAGCACCCAGGTCTGGGATATCCGCATCGAAGACGACGCCGGGAAACTGAGTTGCATCTCGCGTCTGACGCTCTCCGTGATCCCGAAACCCTAGCCGCGGAAAAGCATCCTTCGGCCGCCGTCGTGGAGATCGCGGAGCGCTGCAACAAGCAGAAGCGACTCCGATGCGACGCGCGGCAGCTATACATGCAAAGCACCTTCCCACACCGGTCCACTTCTCGTTGCGGCTGAGTACATCCGCGGCCCGGATACTCGACCTGCCTGCAATTTTGCAGCGCAGGAGCAACGAGCATGGACAAGAATCGCAAGAGCGGCGCCACCCACGAGATCAAGGGCACGGTAAAGGAACTGATCGGCAAGGTTACCGGCGACAAGTCCAAGGAAAGGGCTGGCAAGGCTGAGAAGAACCTCGGCAAAGCGCAACAGAAAGTAGGCAAGGCGACTGACGCGCTGCGTAACGCCGTGCGCAAGGACAAGTAGACGTTGCACGGCGTCCCCCGGCCTGCCCCGGGAGGACACCTAGCGCAGCCTTCCGTTCATTTCGTGGCCGGGCGCCCGAAACAACCGCTTGCTGAAACTTCGACCGACGGTGTGTGCCTACGGACTGCGCGTAGGTCGCCAGCTCCGGCTGAAAAGCGAAAACCAGACCGGACCTTGGCGTGTCCGAGCCGGCTCACCCGGACCGAGCGCGTGGCACCCAGCCCGTTGCTCAGCCCTTGTCGACGTCGGTCTTGGTGTCAGTGTCGTCATTCTCGGGGACATCCACGTGCACACGTGGCTCCTGGCCGTCCTTGTACATCTGATGCGCCACGCTGTTGCTCGGGCCCGTGTCGTCATCGAGCAACGGCGGCTTCTTGCCTGGCTGCGGCACGATCGATGCGTTCTCAACCACGGGCTGACCATGGTTCTTCTTGTCCTGCGCGACGGTCTTGTCGTGCGCGATGTTGCGTTCGTCAGTCATGTCTTTGTGCTGCCTTTCTGCGCGAGCTTGCGTGCGGGCAGTAGAACGCATGGCGGCTGTACCTGCGCCCAAGCACGGATTCCCTTGCGCGAACCTGATCGATGTTGGGCAAGGCCGGTGGGCATACTTCGACTCGGCAGGGTGCCCGTCGAGACGGACCCACGGGCGGTAGCGGAAGGTCGGCATCCCCTCTGTCGAGGACCGGCACCGCTTCGTCAGCCTGCGGAGGCCGCTCGCAGCGACGTAACCCGAGGCAGGCTTTCG
Organism: Chiayiivirga sp.; assembly: GCA_046590875.1. GTDB lineage: Bacteria > Pseudomonadota > Gammaproteobacteria > Xanthomonadales > Xanthomonadaceae > JALCLA01. The sequence goes on along the minus strand of JBKJTK010000414.1, from coordinate 2,901 downwards.
GCGAGGATGTCGCAGTCCGCGTGGAGCTTGAGCGTGGCGAGGTGGTCAGCGCGAGTCCGGCCAAGGGTGAGGATCGCGAGCTCCATGCCCGCATCGCGTGCCATCTGCGCGAAGCGGAAGCCCGAATAGACCATCAGCGACGAGCCGACCACGAGCATGGCGTCGGAGCGGTGGAGCGCGTCGGTTGCCACGCACACACGCTCGCGCGGCACGTTCTCACCGAAGAACACGACATCGGGCTTCAGCATTCCGCAGCAGTGCGGGCACACCGGTTCGCGGAACGCGTTGAAGTCGACCTGCTCGAGGTCAGCGTCCCCATCGGGAGCGGTGCTGGCGGTGATTTCCAGCCATTCCGGATTTGCCTCGGCGAGCATGCACTGGACCGATTCACGTGGGTATCGTGCAGCGCATCCGAGGCAGATCACCTGATCGATGCGGCCGTGCAAGTCGATCACCTCCCGCTGGCCCGCGCGCTGGTGCAGGCCATCGACGTTTTGCGTGACCAGCAGCGACAGTTTTGCTTGCGCTTCGAGCGCCGCGAGCGCGTCGTGCACACGGTTGGGTCGTGCGCGCTCGACCACCGGCCAGCCGACGAAACTCCGCGCCCAGTACCGGGCGCGCACCTCGGGATCCCGCAGAAACGGCTGAACCATCACCGGTGCGCGGCGCTTCCACTCGCCATCTTCGCCGCGGTAGTCGGGAATGCCCGAGTGGGTGCTGACACCCGCGCCAGTGAGCACGAAAATCGAGTGATGGGCGTTCAACCACGCACTGACTCTGTGAACAGAATCCTCTTTGACGGATTGTGCGGACATGCGCGCAGTTCTACAGTGCGACCCGCGAGTACCGCAATGCCGACGTGCATGCGCTATTGCGTGCACTGGAAACGCTCGTGCGTTGATGGAGCGCGCGCTGATGGAAGTGGCGAATCTCGAGGGACTGTCATTGCCCGCAAGCACGCGCACCGCGTGATCCGCTGGATGGACTCGGTTGCAGCCAAGCCGCGAAAGGTCGCCATCATCGGGCTGACCGCGCTCGCAATGCTTGCCTTCGCGGCGAATTCGATCCTGTGCCGGGTTGCACTCGAACGCACGCCAATCGATCCTGCGAGCTTCACCGTGATCCGGTTGATCTCGGGTGCGGCGACGCTCTGGATCGTGGTGCGATTGCGCAGTGGCGGAACTCAATTCGCGGGCGACTGGCCATCGGCGCTTGCGCTCTTTGTATATGCCGCCGGTTTCTCGCTTGCCTACGTCAGTCTGCCCGCGGCGACCGGCGCGCTGCTGTTGTTCGGCACGGTGCAGATGACCATGATGGGTTTCGGGCTCTGGTCGGGCGAGCGCCTCAGCGCCCGACAACACGCAGGCTATTTCCTGGCGCTCGGCGGTCTCGTGGGCCTGCTTTTGCCCGGCCTGGCCGCGCCACCGCTTGGCGCTGCCATCCTGATGCTGGGCGCTGGGGTTGCGTGGGGTATCTATTCGCTGCGTGGCAAGGGACCGGGTGACGCCACCGCGGTGACCGCAGGAAACTTCATGCGCACCCTGCCGTTTGCGCTGATCCTGCTGCTCGCGATGCGCGAGCAGTGGTCGTGGGACGCCGCCGGCGCCGGGTACGCCGTTGCGTCGGGCGCGCTGACATCGGGCATCGGCTATGTCATCTGGTACTTCGTGCTGCAGTCGCTGAAGTCGACGACGGCCGCGACCGTGCAGCTCAGCGGTCCGCTGATCGTGGCGCTCGGTGGCAGCCTGTTCCTGGCCGAACCGCTGACGCTGCGCTGGGCGCTCGCGTCCGTCGCGATCCTCGGCGGCATCGCACTGGTGATCCTTCAGACCAAAAAACAGACGGGCAAATAATCGCACGCTCGCGGGGTGCCCAAGCCATAACGTCGCCGCTCAAACCACGCGCACCGCATGCGCGTACACCGTCATGCGCGCGTCTCGGGCGAATCCGATCAGGGTCAGTCCCGCTTCCTCGGCCAGCCGCACCGCGTACGCGGTGGGTGCCGACACGGCGGCCAGGATGCCGACGCCGGCTTGCGCGGTCTTGTGCACCAACTCGTAGGAAGCGCGCGAGGTGACCAGCAGCGCCTGCGCGCGTTGATCTGCGCGTGCCAGCGCGCCAATGGCCTTGTCGAGCGCGTTGTGGCGTCCGACATCCTCGCGCACCAGCAAGGTCTCGCCGCACAGCGCGGCGGCGGCATGCAGCGCGCCGCATTCGCGGTTCAGCGGTTGCGACAGCGCCAGACGTGCGAACGCGTTGCGCAGTGCGGCCGCGGTCACGGGCGCGCCCGTCGGCACCGTCCGTACCGGCCGGATTGCGTCGGCCAGCGTCTCCGCCCCGCACAGGCCACAGCCGCTGCGTCCGACCAGATTGCGTCGCCGCGTTTCGAGAGCCTCGAAACGCGCGCCGGGAATTGCAAGATGCACCGCGATGCCGTTCTCGCGCGCCAGCACGTCAACCACTTGCACTTCATCGACCCGCTCGATGATGCCTTCGCTCAACGCAAAACCGCAGGCGAAGTCCTCCAGATCCGCAGGTGTCGTCATCATCACCACGTGGGGCACGCCGTTGAACAGCAAGGCGACCGCGGTTTCCTCGGCCAGGGTTTCGCGCAGCGACTGTGCGCGGTCGCCATCCAGGCGCAAGGCGTCGTGTGTCGACAACGGCGGAAAGCTCATGTCGCACCGCGCGCCGCGCGTGCGCTGGCGCTGAGCCAGAGCGTGTCGCGGGTGCCGTTGGACTCGATTCGCACCAGCTTCAATCCACCCCGGGCCCCATCATCGCCGAGCATGGTGAGCAACCGCTGCAACTCACTGCGCGACAGACCGAGGCGTTTGCACGCGCGCGCGGCGGAGAGGCCTTCCTCGTGCGCGACCAGTTCGAGCAACGCGGCCAGAGCGT
>JBKJTK010000353.1:0-3491 GCA_046590875.1 Chiayiivirga sp. | reverse complement strand
TTCGACCAGCGCCTGTTGTTCAACAAGCTGCTGACCGGCGCGCTGCGCGTGGGTGTGTCGCAACGGCTGGTGCAGCAGGCGCTCGCAGAACTGTCAGGGATCGACATCGCACGACTGGCGCAACGGATGCTTGGTGCATGGACGCCGCAGCCACAGTTCCTCCGCAACCTGTTGACGATGGAAGAGTTGCCAAGCGATCGTCAGCAGCCATTTCCATTCTTCCTCGCATCGCCGCTGGAATCTGCTTTACGCGGTGATGCGCCGGTCGACGAGAGCACGAATGCGGTGGCGCTGTCCGGAGATCCGGACGCGGTTGCGAGTGCACTCGGCGATATCGGCGACTGGCTGTTGGAATGGAAGTGGGACGGCATCCGACTGCAACTTATCCGGCGCGACCGCGAGGTTGCGCTGTGGTCTCGTGGCGAGGAACGGCTCGACGGGCGCTTTCCCGAAATCGAATCCGCGGCCGCGTTGCTGCCGCGCGACTGCGTGCTCGACGGAGAACTTCTCGCTTGGGGCGGCGGCGACTCTCCCATGCCATTTACCGCGCTGCAGACTCGAATCCAGCGCCTGAAGCCGGGCCAGAAAACGCTGAAAGACACGCCAGTTCGCGTGCAGGTGTACGACCTGCTGGAACTCGACGGCGAGGATTGGCGCGAACGGCCGCTGGTCGAGCGTCGCGCTGCGCTGGAAGCGCTGATTCTTTCAGTTCCAATCCATCCCGACCCACGCATCGTCGTTTCGCCGCGCGTGCAGGCAAGCCACTGGAACGCCGCGGTCGCGTTGCGCGCCGGCGCGCGCGATCGCCGCGTGGAAGGCCTGATGCTGAAGCGATTGAGTTCGCCCTATCAGGTCGGCCGCCGCCGCGGCGACTGGTGGAAGTGGAAGATCGATCCGTTGACGATCGATGCAGTGTTGCTGTACGCGCAATCCGGGCACGGACGGCGCAGCACGCTGTATACCGACTACACCTTTGGCCTGTGGGACGGCGATACCTTGGTACCCGTGGCCAAGGCCTATTCGGGCCTCGACGACAAGGAGATCCTCGCACTCGACAAATGGATCCGCGCGCACACCCTGGATCGCTTCGGGCCGGTGCGCTCGGTGCAGGCGCATCAGGTGTTCGAACTTGGTTTCGAAGCGGTGAACAAGTCGAGCCGCCACAAGTCCGGCATTGCAGTGCGCTTCCCGCGCATCCTGCGATGGCGCAAGGACAAGCCGATGTCGGAAGCCGATCGGCTCGACACCTTGCGGGCACTGGCGCAGTGAGCGCGGAATTATTGGGGGGCATGGGCTCTGCATTGCCTCCACGTCGCAACGCGCGGTCAAAATACGCGCCAATGGCCGCATGGTTCGCTGCACAAGGATGGAAGCCTGCGGCGTTCCAGCGGGAAGTGTGGCAGCGCTATCTCGATGGCGAATCCGGACTGCTGCATACGCCGACCGGCAGCGGTAAGACGCTCGCCGCGTTTGGCGGCCCGCTCCTTGAAGCCCTTGCTCATGCGCGCGTTCCTGCGCAGCAGAAAAAGATCGGGCGCAGGGCTGGCGGAAAGGATGGCGCCAGCGGCCGCATCAAAGTGCTATGGATCACGCCATTGCGCGCACTCGCCGCCGATACGCTACGCGCCCTGCGCGAACCCGTCGACGCGCTCGGACTCGACTGGGTCGTCGGCATGCGTACCGGCGACGCCAGCGCGCGCGACAAGCGGCTCGCGCGTGCCGGCAAGCTCGATGTTTTGGTGACTACACCCGAATCGCTCGCGCTGCTGCTGTCGTATCCCGACACCGCGCCGCAGCTCGCCACCCTGCGTTGCGTGATCGTCGACGAGTGGCACGAACTGCTTCCCAGCAAACGCGGCGTGCTGCTGCAATTGTGCCTGGCGCGACTGCGCGCATTGTCGCCGCCGCTGCGCTTGTGGGGGTTGTCGGCGACGCTTGGCAACCTCGAGGAGGCACGCGACGTGCTGTTGCCGCACGTCCCTGCTGCGCACACTGTCTCCGGCGTCAAGCCGCGCGCGTTGAAAATCGAAACGCTGCTCCCTGCCGAGGGCGAACGCTTTCCGTGGGCCGGTCACCTTGGCTTGTCGCAACTGGAACGCGTTTTGCAGCGCTTGCTCGCGGTGCGCACCAGCGTGCTGTTCACCAATACGCGCGCGCAGGCCGAGCTCTGGCACCAAGCGCTTGCCGCGGTGTGGCCGGAAGATCCCGCTACGCTTGCGCTCCACCACGGCTCGCTCGATCGCACGCAGCGTGCCGCTGCCGAACAGGGACTGCGCGACGGCCTCCTGCGTTGCGTGGTTGCGACTTCCAGCCTGGATCTCGGCGTGGATTTCCCCGCCGTCGACCAGGTGTTGCAGATTGGCAGTCCGAAAGGCGTCGCGCGCCTGTTGCAGCGTGCGGGACGCGCGAAGCATCGTCCGGGCGAGGCCGGACACGTGATCTGCGTTCCCTCGCATGCGCTGGAACTGCTCGAGTACGCCGCCGCGCGCAGCGCGATCGCGTGTGGCGCGATCGAGGCCCGCCGGCCGTTGACCATGAGCCTGGACGTGCTGGCTCAGCACTGCGTCACGCTCGCTCTCGGTGGCGGATTCAACGCGCCCGCATTGCTGGCGGAGGTCCGCGGAACCCATGCCTACGCCGAGCTCGACGATGCGACTTGGCAGGCCGTGCTTGACTTTATTGTTCAGGGCGGCGCGGCGTTGTCGAGCTATCCGGATTTCTGCCGCGTGTTGATTGGCGATGACGGCCTGTATCGCGTCGAGGACAGGCGCATCGCGCTGCGGCATCGCTTGTCGATCGGCACCATCACCAGTGACGGCAGCGTGTCGGTCAAGTTCCTGCGCGGCGGTGGACTCGGCTCGGTCGAGGAAAACTTCATCAGCCGCCTGCGCCGCGGCGACCGGTTCCAATTCGCCGGCCGCCTGCTGGAACTCGTGCGGCTTGAAGACATGACCGCCTACGTGCGCGTGGCACGATCCGGCGACGGCTCGGTGCCGAAATGGATGGGTGGGCGCATGCCGCTGTCGTCTGAACTCGCGCACGAAGTCGAACGCACGTTCACGGACGGGGCACCTTCTCCCGAGATGCGCGCCGTCGCGCCGCTGCTGCAGCTGCAGCTGCGCTTGTCGGCTTTGCCTTCGCCTGCCCTGCTGCTGGTGGAGACGATAAAAGCGCGCGATGGTCGGCACCTATTCATGTATCCATTCGCCGGCCGGCAGGTGAACGAAGGCCTCGCTTCACTGCTGTCGCTGCGATGGGGCCGGATCTTCGCCAACAGTTTCAGCTTCGCCGCCAATGACTATGGATTCGTGCTCTCACCCGCCAACGACGTGCAGATCGATGAGGACACACTGCGAGCATTGATGTCGCCTGACGGGCTACTCGACGACCTGCGCGAAAGCCTCAACCTGGGGGAGCTCGCGCGCCGCCAGTTCCGCGAGATCGCGCGCATCGCCGGCCTGCTACCGCCCTCGCTGCCCGGACGCGCGCCG
>JBKJTK010000352.1:0-2562 GCA_046590875.1 Chiayiivirga sp. | reverse complement strand
GCTGTCGGTGCCGCCTACGCCGGGCGAATCGATCGTCAAGCGGCCCGGCAACGAAGGGCTCTTCAGCCTGGCGGAAGTCTTCAACGCCAAGGGCTACGTCTCGCAGTTCCTGTACGGCGGCTACGGCGCGTTCGACAACATGAACTATTTCTTCGGCAACAACGGTTACCAGGTGCGCGACCGCGCCGCGGTCCCGAAGGAGTCGATCCATCACGCCAATATCTGGGGCGTGGCCGACGAAGATCTGTACACGCTCGCGATGAGCGAGTTCGACGCGATCCATGCATCGGGAAAACCGTTCTTCGCGCATCTGCTGACGACGTCGAACCATCGCCCCTACACCTTTCCGAGCGGACGCGTCGATCGTCCGCAGGGAGAACGTGACAGCGCGGTCGCCTACACCGACTGGGCCGTCGCGGATTTCCTGCGTCGTGCCAAGGGAAAGCCGTGGTTCGACGACACCGTATTCGTGATCACCGCCGATCACTGCGCGTCCAGCGGCGGCATCGCGCAGTTGCCGGTATTCCGCTATCACATTCCGCTCTGGATCTACTCCCCGAAGCACATCGCGCCGCAGCGCATCGACCGCATGATGGCGCAGATCGACCTGGGCCCGACCCTGCTCGGTCTGCTCGGGATGGACTACCGCAGCCGCTTCTACGGTGTCGACCTGTTCCAGCTCGAGCCGGGTCGGGAGCGCGCGCTGATCGGCAACTACCAGCGCCTGGGCTACTTGCGAAATGGTCAGTTGGTCGAGCTGGCGCCGCATCGGCATGTCGGCAGCGTGCGGCCCGACTACAAGCTCAATCGGCCCCAGCCCGAGATCGCGCTCGATCCCGCTCTTGCGCTCGAGGCGATCGGTTACTACCAGACCGCAAGCTATCGGTTCAAACACGGCTTGATGGGCGCGAAAGTTCAGCAGGACCCCGCGCCGGGCTCCGAGACGCTAGCCGTAATCGCGGCGGCGCACGCCGTCACGCGGGAACTTCCGCGATGAGGATTCCAACCGACGAAAACGTGCGTTCGGCGCCCATTCCTGCGCGCTGTCGCGCGCACCCAAGCCATTGGAACCGCGCGCTGTTCTTGACCCTGGTTCCGCTGGGTGCGGTGTTTTCGGCCGAGCCCGCCAAGCCGACCGAACACGAAGCGCTGGCCGCTGCGGAGGCATTCGGCGTGCTGCCCAGCGACGAGGCGCTGGAGCGGATGGGCGCGGTCGTCGGCCACATCCTGATCGACAACCAGGACATTTTCGACGTGCGGGATCCGCGCGAGAACACCCCGCTGTTTCGCCTTGCGAACCGACTGCATATCCAGACCCGGGTCGAGGTGATCGAGCGCCACCTTCTGTTCCGCCCGGGCGACCGCTACTCGCGCCGCCTGCTGGAGGAATCCGCGCGCCTGCTGCGCGGCCTGCGTTACCTCTACGACGCGAAGGTCGAGCCGGCGCGCTACGCCGACGGGCGCGTGGATATCCACGTCACCACGCGCGATGTGTGGACGCTCAACCCGGGCGTGTCATTCGGGCGCAGCGGCGGCAAGAGCACCTCAGGTTTCGAGATCGAGGAACTCAATCTGCTGGGCACCGGCAATGCGATTTCGCTCTCGCACAAGTCGGGCATCGATCGCGACATCACCAAGCTCAACTTGACCAGCCGGCGGCTGCTCGGCAGCTGGGTTCAATTGGATGCCGGTGTCCAGAGCAACAGCGATGGACATGCGTGGTCGCTGGCGGTGGATCGTCCGTTCTATGCGCTGGATACGCGCTGGAGCGCAGGCGGGAAGGCCGAGGGCGGCGATCGAATCGACCCGCTGTACCGGCGCGGAGAGTTGGTCGAGCAGTTCGGGGAACGCTATCGTCAGAGTGAACTGAGCGCCGGTTGGTCGAGCGGACTGAAGGACGGGTGGGTGCGTCGCTGGACCGCAGGCGTGAGTTATGACGACCGTCGCTTCCGTCGCTTGCCGGGGCTTCCCGCCGGGGAATTGCCGCAGGATCGTACGCTGGTCTATCCGTGGTTCGGCATCGAGGTGCTCGAAGACAACTTCGACACCGTGCGCAATCACGATCAGATCGAACGCACCGAGGATTTTTTTCTCGGAACGCGAATTGAGGCGCGCGTGGGCTACAGCGCGCCAGGCCTGGGCGCGGATCGCCGCGCGTGGTTGTATCGCGCCTCCATTGACCGCGGCTATCGGCCCGCTCCCGGTACCACACTGCTGTTCGCGTCGCATCTCGACGGACGTTACGAGAATGGCGACGTGGCCAACCTGCGCCTGGACGGCAGCGCGCGCTACTACTTGCAGCAATCCGACAAGCGCCTGTTCTTCGCCACGCTGGAAGGCGAGTTCGCGCGCCATCTCGACCGCGATCAGCAGGTACTGCTCGGCGGCGACAACGGGCTGCGCGGCTACCCGTTGCGCTATGTCGGGGGCGACCGACGCGCGCGATTCAGCATGGAGCAGCGCTACTACACCGACTGGTATCCATTCCGCCTGTTCCGCGTCGGTGCCGCGGCGTTCTTCGACGCCGGACGCACCTGGGGCGACGACGGCCTCGGCGAGGGC
>JBKJTK010000314.1:0-3173 GCA_046590875.1 Chiayiivirga sp. | reverse complement strand
TCAACCTGCTGGTCGCGCTGGTGGCCGGCTTGTTGTTCGGCAATATGTTGATTCCGGCGCGGCGTAATCTGTGAGGGCTGGTATTAGGAAATTGAATTCGATGAATGTCGAATTTTTCCTTCTCCCGGAGGGAGAAGCGCCAAGCACCGTGCTTGGGCCAGCGTCAGATCAGGAAATCCTCGATTTTCTTGCCACCCGCAGCGATCAGATTTGCCAGCCAGCGCGGGTGCTTGCCGCGCCCGGCCCAGGTTTCGGCCGGATTGGCCGGGTTGCGGTATTTCGGCGCAACCTTGGTACCGGCGGTCGATTTGCGCGCGGTGCGACGGTTGGCACCGCTGGCGGGCTTGTCGGTACGCGGCACGGGACCTGATTTCGTCCCGAACAACTCCATCAGGCTATAGCCCTCCGCGACGGCCATCCGGGTCAGCTTCTTGCGCACCGCGGCGAGCGGCGCGCGCTTCTGCTTGCGCTTCTTTTCCCGGCTGGCTTGGGAAATCAGTTGTTCCAGCTGCTTGGAATTGAGCGACTTCAGATCGATGGCCATCGGGACTCCGGGGTTATCAGAAAACAAATGTGTGAAGCAGGACGAGCAGAATATCCCCGATTATGCCGGATTATTCCCGATCGAACGGATTGGCGCAGTCCGGGGATAAAAAATCCGGCGGATCGGCCTGTCGCCACGGGCCTTCACGTCGCCGTGCTTGCCAGCAAAGGACGCGGGGATTAGCTTTCGCGCATCGGAACAGGATTTGCAGCATATGGGTCTGTTGGACGAACTCGAACAGGAAGCTGGACGCCGCCGCGATGCGGAAGCACAGGGTGAGGCCGAACGCGAAGCGCGCGACGTTTTGTGGCGGGAAAAACTGCGCCCGGCAATGATCGAACTCGCGGCCTATCTCAAGAAGTTGACCGAGCATCTGGTCTTTCTCAAGCGACGCACCCGCGTCGCCTACCCGTTACCGGGCTACGGCGATGTGGTGGCGTATGTCGAGCCGCAGTTCGTCTTTCGCGATGAGCCCGCCAAGACCCAGCACGAGATCACGCTGGAATTTGGCGCCCAGATCGCGAGCGAGGAGTGTCCGAACATCGATGCCGATGGTCTGGCGAAGGTGCGTGCACTCAGCGGGGTGTTCCAGCAGCACCGCCTTGGCGGCATGACCGAGCCGCGCAAGAACGCGAACGGCGACGTGATCGCGGCGCGCTTCCAAGCGCGTGGCAAGATTCCGCTCAAGCTCACGGTGACGGCCGACCGCGACAGCGGCGTGGCGCGGATGAATTTCGTCAATTTCGAAGGCATGGGCCCGAGTACGCGCAGCTTCGCGCCGGAGCTACTGGATGAGACCCTGTTCGATGCGCTCGGCCGCTTCATCGCGCGCGACGAAACCAGCTTCGCGCGGGAAAGCCTCGGCGCCGACGTGCGGCGCCAGTTGCAGAGCAAGATTCAGCAGGATCAGCTCAAGCGCAGCTGGGAGGACAAACTCTCGCGGCAACTGGCAGATGACGAGGCCAAGGTGCTGTCCTACATGGGCAGCAGCGGAAAGCCGGGCTCCGCGCTGGGACGCATGGTGTTGGCCGCGCGCAAGCTGATCGGACGCTGAACTCGACGCGCTACATCGCTGTTGGCCGATAGATCAAACGCGTTGATGCTCTGGGGTTCCTCAACCGCGCAGCCGCGCGAACAGCGTGGCGTGGTCGAGGTTTTCGCTTTCGACAGCATCGCGGGCACGGTACTCGAAGGTGCCGGCGGCGAGCCCGCGTTCGGATACCACCACGCGATGCGGGATGCCGATCAGTTCGATGTCGGCGAACATCGCGCCGGGGCGTAGCCCGCGATCGTCGAGACAGGTCTCGATGCCGGCCGCGACGAGTTCGTCATGCAACGTTTCGGCGGCGGCAGCGACGGCCGTGTCCTTCTTCGGATTGATCACGCACACCGCCACGATCCACGGTGCCATCGCCCGCGGCCAGCGGATTCCCTGGGCGTCGAAATTCTGCTCGATCGCCGCCGCCACGATGCGGCTGACGCCGATACCGTAGCAGCCCATGTACATGGTCTTTGCCTTGCCGTTTTCATCCAGCACGGTGGCCCGCATCGCATCGGTGTATTTCTGCCCGAGCTGGAAAACGTGGCCGACTTCGATCCCGCGTGCGATAGCAAGGGTTCCGATCCCGTCGGGAGAAGGATCGCCTTCGACCACGTTGCGCAGGTCGGCGACGAGATCGGGTTCGGGCAGGTCCCGGCCCCAGTTCACGCCCGCCAGGTGATAGCCGATCTGATTCGCGCCGACCACGAAATCGGCCATCGCCGCAACACTGCGATCGGCCAGCACGAAAATCTTCCGCGCGGGATTGACCGGACCCAGGAACCCGGGCTCGCTACCCAGATGCGCGTTGATCTCGGCTTCGGTGGCGAGGCGGTAGTCGGCGAGGCCAGCCAGCTTGGCGAGCTTGACCTCGTTCACCATGTGATCTCCACGCACCAGCGCCAGCACGAAGGTTGCGATGCCGTCGAACGTGCCCATGATCGCCACCGACTTCACCGTGCGATCGAGCGCGATACTCATCAACGCGGCGACGTCCTCGCAGGTCTTCTGGGTCGGCGTATCGATGCGACGCATCGCCTCCGCCGCGGCGGGTCGCGGTGCCCGGGGTGCGATTGCCTCGGCCGCTTCCAGGTTGGCGGCATAGGCAGAATCGCCGATTCCATTCTCGCTGACCGCATAGGCAATCGCATCCTCGCCCGAATCGGCCAGCACGTGGAATTCCTGCGAGGCATCGCCTCCGATTGCGCCGCTGTCGGCCTGCACCGCGCGGAAGCGCAAGCCCAGGCGCTCGAAAATGCGGGTGTAGGCGGCGTGCATGCTGCGGTATTCGCGTTCCAGGCACTCGGGCGTGAGATGGAACGAGTAGGCATCCTTCATCAGGAATTCGCGCGCGCGCATCACGCCGAAGCGCGGGCGGATCTCGTCGCGGAACTTCCACTGGATCTGATAGAAGTTGATCGGCAATTGCTTGTAACTCGCCAGCTCGGCGCGTGCGAAGTCGGTGATGACTTCCTCGTGGGTGGGGCCGAAGCAGTACTCGGCCTGCTTGCGATCCTTGATCTTGAGCAACTGGCCGCCGAATTTCTGCCAGCGCCCGGTTTCCTCCCACAACTCACGCGGCTGGATCGC
>JBKJTK010000240.1:0-11763 GCA_046590875.1 Chiayiivirga sp. | reverse complement strand
GCTGCATGTCGTCGGCGTCCCAACCCTGCGCTCCCAGCACCACCCCGAGCGGATTTCCGCCGCCGGGACGGTTGGTGAAGACATCGAGTTGCAGGAAGCGGACGGAATCGGGCGGCGGCATGGTGATCCTGCTGGGTTCAGTCGAGGCCGGCATCTTCCCTTCTGCCCCCGGAAGACGAGGGTGAAGTCGCGGCAGGCTATAGTGCGGCCCGCGACTTTACCCCAAGGCGGCTCATGCAGCCCATCCAGCTCAGCGTCACCCTGATCATTATCGCGATCACTGCGGCCGTGTCGTATTTCGCCTGGAAGTCGCCTGGCCTGATGGCGCGTCTGATTCTCTGGTCGCCCGCGGTCACGCAGCGCGGCGAGGTGCATCGTTTGCTGACCTACGGTTTCGTTCACGCCGACGGTCAACACCTGCTGTTCAACATGATCACGTTGTATTTCTTCGGTGGCCTGATCGAACGTGCCTATGCGGATTACCTGGGTCCGATCGGATTTGCCGGGTTCTATCTCGGTGCGTTGCTGGTATCGATCCTGCCGTCGTACCTGCGACACCGCAAGGACCCCGATTACCGCAGCCTCGGCGCGTCGGGGGCGGTGTCGGCGGTGTTGTTCGCCTTCATCCTCATTCAACCCTGGGCGCTGATCTTCGTGTTCGTGATTCCGGTCCCGGCGATCATCTATGCCGTGCTTTACGTCGGCTACAGCGTGTGGATGGATCGCCGCGGCGGCGACAACGTCAACCACACCGCGCATTTATGGGGCGCAGGTTACGGGGTGTTGTTCAGCCTGATCATGGAGCCGCGTATTCTGGGATTGTTCCTGAGCAGGTTGTTCAATCCCGAGTTCAACCTCTAGCGTTTCGGCTGCATGCTGCGCGACTGCCATCCGGAAGTAGGTTCATGATCATCGTCCATCACCTCAACAACTCCCGCTCCCAGCGCGTGCTATGGCTGCTGGAAGAACTCGGCGTCGCGTATGAGGTGAGGCGCTACGAGCGCGACGCCAAAACCATGCTGGCGCCGGCGGAACTACGCCAGGTGCATCCGCTCGGCAAGTCGCCGGTGATCGTGGACGGCGACAACACGCTAGCCGAGTCGGGCGCGATTCTCGAATACCTTGCGAGTCGCTACGACGCGGCGCGTGGGCTAGTGCCAGCGCCCGATACCCCCGCTCGACTGCGATACACCTACTGGATGCACTACGCCGAAGGCTCGGCGATGCCGCCGTTGCTGCTCAGCCTGATCTTCTCGCGGCTGCCGAAGGGACCGATGCCGTTCTTCATGCGGCCAGTGGTCGCGGGCATTGCCGACAAAGTGAAGCGCGGCTTCGTCGCGCCGCAGTTGCAATTGCATCGCGACTATATCGAGGCCGAACTCGGCAAGCACGAATGGTTTGCCGGCGACGCGTTCACCGCGGCCGACATCCAGATGAGTTTCCCGCTTGAAGCGTTTGCGGCGCGGGGCGGACTCGATGCGAAGTACCCGCGCATCACCGCCTTCCTCGCCCGTATCCACGCGCGGCCTGCCTATCAGCGCGCGCTCGCGCAGGGCGGGCCTTTCGAGTTGATGCGATGACCGATTTCGCGACCCTCACGCTGTCCGAGGCCTTGCTCAAGGGACTCGACGCGCTCGATTACCACACCATGACGCCGGTGCAGGCTCAGAGTCTGCCGCCGATCCTTGCGGGTCGGGATGTGATCGCACAGGCGCGCACCGGCAGCGGCAAGACCGCCGCGTTCGGACTCGGCCTGCTCGCCAGCCTCGATCCCGACCTGATCAAGTTGCAGGCCTTGGTACTGTGCCCGACGCGCGAACTGGCCGATCAGGTCGGCAAGGAAATCCGTCGTCTCGCGAGTTTCATTCCGAACGTCAAGTTGCTCACCCTGGTCGGTGGCACGCCGCTGGCGCCGCAGCTTGCCTCCTTGCAGCAGCACGATCCGCACATCGTGGTCGGCACGCCGGGCCGGGTACAGGAACTGATGCGCAAGAAAGAGCTGCATCTGGCCGGCGTGAAGACCTTGGTGCTGGACGAGGCAGACCGCATGCTCGACATGGGTTTTGAGCCGCAGGTCAGTGAGATCATTGGCAAGTGCGCGCAGAAGCGGCAGACGCTGATGTTCTCGGCCACGTATGCAGAGGCAATCCGCGCCCTCAGCGCGAAATTCCAGCGCGAGCCGGTCGAGATCACCGTCACCGACGAGGGTGGCGCCGTCGAGATCGAGCAATGGTTCTACGAAGTCGATTCGACGCGAAGGCTGGATGCCTTGGCCGCGGTGCTGTCGACGCATCGGCCCGAGGCGGCGGTGGTGTTCTGCAACACCCGTCGCGATACCGAAGAAGTCGCGGATGGCCTAGCCTCGCAGGGTATCGCCGCCCTGGCCTTGCATGGGGAACTGGAACAACGTGAACGTGAGGAACGCCTCGTGCGCTTCTCGCATCGCAGTTGCACCGTGCTGGTCGCAACCGACGTCGCCGCGCGTGGACTCGATATTCCCGATCTTCCGGCCGTGATCAGTTATGAACTTTCGACCGATCCCGACGTGCATCTGCATCGCATCGGGCGTACTGGTCGGGCTGGTCGTAGTGGGATGGCATTCAGTCTGTGCGCGCCGCGCGAAATGTCTCGTGCGCATGCGATCGAAGCGCGTCAGGGCGCACCGTTGCGCTGGGCGAAGCTGCCCGGCTTCAATCGCGGTGGCGCGGCGATCGCCCCCGCGCCGATGGTGACGATATGCATCGATGGTGGCCGCAGCGACAAACTGCGTCCGGGCGATCTGCTGGGTGCGCTGACCGGCGACGCCGGATTGCCGGCGGATGCCATCGGACGCATCGACATATTTGCTACCCGCGCCTATGTCGCGATCCGCCGGCGTGAATCCGAACAGGCCGTTCGGCGGCTCGGTGAGGGCAAGATCAAGGGCAAGCGTTTCCGGATCAGGCGAATCGGGTGAGAAACTAACCCGCCCGAGCACCTATCCGAGCCGTTCGTGCTGAGGTATCGAAGCATGAAAGGCCCCTCGAAAGGCGGCAACGTAGATCCGCCCTTCGATACCTCAGAGCTTGCCCCGGACTCGATCCGGGGGCGAACGGCGTCCCCAGAGGGGTTCTTCCCTAGTCAATTCGACGGAAACCGTAACAAATGACCTCCCACGACGACTCCGACGCGCTGCCCGGCATCCGCATCAACAAATACATCGGTGAATCCGGTTATTGCTCGCGGCGTGAGGCCGACAAGCTGATCGCTGCGCGCCGCGTTGCGGTGAACGGCCAGATGGCTGGCAACGGTACCAGGGTGGAAGAGGGCGACGAGGTCCGCATCGACGGTCAAGTAGTACGTCCTCGCGCCGCCGCCAAGGGCCGCAGCAAGCACGTCTACATCGCGCTCTACAAACCCGCCGGCGTCACCTGCACCACCGAGCAGGACGTGAAAGGCAATATCGTCGATTTCGTCGGGCACGAGCAGCGCATTTTTCCCATCGGGCGGCTCGACAAGGATTCCGAGGGCCTGATCCTGCTCACCAGCAATGGGGATATCGTCAACGAAATCCTGCGCGCCGAGAACGCGAAAGAAAAGGAGTATCTGGTCGCGGTGAATAACGCCGTCACCGACGAATTCCTGCGCGGCATGGCGAAAGGCGTGCCGATCCACGGCGAGGTGACCAAACCGTGCAAGACCAGCAAGCTCGGCAAGCTCGGCTTCCGCATCGTGCTGACGCAAGGCCTGAATCGCCAGATCCGCTTGATGGCCGCGCACTTCGGCTACCGCGTGAAGCAACTCGTTCGTGTGCGCATCGTCAACATCAAGCTCGGGTATCTGAAACCCGGGCAGTGGCGCAATCTCACCGAGCAGGAATTGCGCGGGCTGCTGCCGCAGCGCAGCGAGTGGTGAGCGAAGAGAATCAGGCGCAAGAGCATTCAACGCAGAGGGCGCAAAGGAAAAGCAGAGACGTCGCAGAAAAGCGTTAGAGATTCACGGGCTCGCTGCGCTCGTCTCGTTTGCTGCGGGATCTGCCGCCGCAAAATCTCCCGCCAGGGCCTTGTACAAGGCCGCGAGTGACGTCGCCCGGGTGACATCGGCTTCGACCGCGCGGGTCTCGAAGTCAATGCGGGTGCGTTCGGCATCGAGCAATGAGAGCGCGTCATCGGCGCCGGCATCGAAGCGCAGTTTCGCGAGTCTGGCGGCTTCGCCGGCCGATGCGGCGGCTGCGGTCAGTTCAATCGCTGCGCGATTCGCGGCGCGGTAGCCGGCGAGCGCGTTCTCGGTTTCTTCCAGCGCGCGGAGCACGATTTCCTCAAATGCGGCGGCGGCGCCGTCGGCGCGTGCCGAGGCCGCTTTGACTCGTTGTCGCACCCGGCCAAAATCCAGGAACGACCAGGTCAGCGACGGTCCCCAGCGCCAGCGTTGCGCGTCTGACCCGCCAAGTTCACTAAAAGATTGTGTTGTCCAGCCGAAGCCACCGAGCAAGGTGAGCTTGGGGAAAAACTCGGCGGTCTCGACGCCGATGTCCGAAGTCGCTGCCGCGAGTCGACGTTCGGACGCGCGCACGTCTGGACGACGCTGCAGCCAGTCTTGCGGCGTGCCGACCGTCACCAGTGCGGGTAACTCCGGCAAGGCGGCCTCGGGATCAAGCTGAGTTCGCAACGCCGCCACCGGCTGCGCGGTCAGCACCGCCAGGCGTTGCTCATGCCGCACCACCTCGGCTTCGAGAGGGGCGAGCTGCGCGGCGAGCGCGGAACGCTGAGCGCTGATACGGGCCACATCGAGCGCGTTTCCGCGTCCGTGATGCTCCAGCACCGTCACCAGGTCGACGCTCTCGCCCAAAGCCTTTAAATTGGCTTCGCTCAGACGTTGCCGCGCGCGCGCGCCACGCAGCGCGAAAAACGCCTGCGCGGTCTCCGCCACGATGCTCAGCCGAACCTGCGCCAGTTCGGCCGCATCGGCCTGCAATCGCCGATCAATGGCGCGCTTCTGGTTGCGCAGACTGCCGAACAGGTCGATCTCCCAACTCGCATCGAAGCCCGCGTTGTAGGTGTCGGTGCGTTGGGTCTGGTCCGGTGGCAGGAATGGGTCCTGCTGGCTGGGGCTGTTGCGTTCGGCGTCCGCTTCGGCATTGACGGTGGGAAACAGCGCGTAGGGCGAAAGTCCGCGCAGCGCGCGCGTTTCCTCGTAACGCGCGACGGATTGCGCAATCGTGGTGTTGGCCGCGAGCGCACGTTCAATCAGGGCGTCGAGCTCGGCGTCGCCGAACGCGTTCCAGACCTTTGTTTGTGCAGGCTCGGCCGCGGCTTCCACTGCGGCCTGGTCGAACTGCGTCGGCAGTTCGGATTCGGGGCGAACATACTCCGGACCCACGGTGCATGCGCTCAACATCAGCACGGCAATGACGATGGCGAGCGGCTTACGCATGACGAACTCCTTCCACCGCGAAATCGCGACGCCGGCCGCGCTCCGCCAACTTCCGAATGACGACATAGAACACCGGGGTGAAGAACAGGCCGAAGAAGGTCACGCCCAACATACCCGCGAGCACCGTCACGCCCATCACGTGGCGTACTTCGGCACCGGCACCGGACGCGAATACCAGAGGCAGCACGCCGGCGCAGAACGCGAAGCTGGTCATCAGGATCGGACGCAGGCGCAGACGACAGGCCTCGATCGCCGCGTCGACGATGCCCTTGCCTTGCGCTTCGAGATCGCGCGCGAACTCCACGATCAGGATCGCGTTCTTGCACGCGAGCCCCATCAACACGACCAGACCGATCTGGGTGAAGATGTTGTTGTCGAGGAAGTTCGGTGCGTAGGTGACCGGCCAAATCGCAAGGCTAAGTCCGTGGAAAAAGTTGACCAGCCAGATCCCGCCCATCGCCGAGAGCAGGCACATCGGCACGATCAGGATTACGGTCAGGGGCAGCGACCAGCTTTCGTACAGCGCGGCCAGCACCAGGTACACCAGCATCAGGCACAACGGGAATACGAGTAGCGCGACCTGGCTCTGGTTGACCTGTTCGTAGGTAAGGCCGGTCCACGCCACCGTCATGCCTTGCGGCAGGATCTGCGGCGCCATGCCTTCAACGGCGCTCACTGCTTCAGCCGAGGACAGTGCCGACGGATCGACACCACCGCCGAAGTCAGCCGCCGGATAGCCGTTGTAGCGGACCACGGGATCGGGTCCATAGCTCTGGGTGAGCTCGACCACGCTGCCGAGTGGCACCATCTCGCCTTGCGTGTTGCGCGTCTTGAGGCGCGAGATATCGCCTACATCGTCGCGGAATGGCGCATCGGCCTGAGCGTAGACGCTGTAAGTTCGGCCGAACAAATTGAAGTCGTTGACGTAGGCCGAGCCCAGGTACACCTGCAACGCAGTGTAGATATCGCTCAACACCAGGCCCTGTTCTTTGGCCTTGACCCGGTCGATGCGGGCGTCGAGCTGCGGCACGTTGGACTGGAACGAGCTGTACACGGAGAACGGATCGAAACCCGGCGTCTGCCGCAGCGCACCGACCAGGGCCTGGGTCTGGTTGTTGAGTTCGCCGTAACCCAGGCCGGCACGATCCTGCACATAGCCCTCTACGCCGGACGAATTGCCCAACCCCAACACCGGCGGCGGCAGTAGCGCGAAGGCGAGGCCATCCTGGATCTGGCCGAAGGCCATATTGAGATTGGTCGCGATTTCGGCGGCTTCCAATCCGCGTCCCGCGGCCGGTTTCAACCCGACGAACATGACCCCGATGTTGGGAGTACTCACGAAGTGGATCGCGTTCAGCCCAGGGAATTGCACCGCGTTTTCGATGCCCGGTGTCTCCAGCGCGATCTTGCCCATGCGCCGCATCACCGCATCGGTGCGATCCAGCGTCGCGCCTTCGGGCAACTGCACCACGGCGAACAGGTACTGTTTGTCCTGGGTCGGGATGAAGCCCAGCGGCACCGCGCGGAACGCGAATACCGCGACCACCAGCAGCACCACATACACCGCGATCAGGCGCGGCGCGCGCGAGATGGTTCCGCCGATGCCGCGCGAGTAACGATCGCCACCGCGTTTGAAGACGCGATTGAACGCCGCGAAGAAACGTCCGAATACACGCTCGATGAGGCGACCGAAGGCATCCTTGCGCGTGCCGTGCGGTTGCAGCAACACGGCGGCCAGTGCAGGCGACAGCGTCAAGGAATTGAAGCCCGAAATCAGCACCGAGACCGCGATCGTGACCGCGAACTGGCGGTAGAACTGCCCCGTGACGCCGTCAAGGAAAGCCAGCGGCACGAATACCGAGGCCAGCACCAGGGAGATCGCGATGATCGGGCCGGACACCTCGCGCATCGCGGTGTGCGCGGCTTCGAGCGGCGACAGACCATCCGCGATATGGCGCTCGACGTTCTCTACCACCACGATCGCATCGTCCACCACGATGCCGATCGCGAGCACCAGGCCGAACAAGGTCAGCACATTGATCGAGAACCCGAGCAACCACAGCGCCGCGAAGGTGCCGATGATCGACACCGGCACCGCGAGCAGCGGGATCAACGAGGCGCGCCAGGTCTGCAAGAACAACACCACGACGAGCACAACAAGTCCCACGGCTTCGAGCAGGGTGATGATCACCGACTTGATCGATTCACGCACGAAGACCGTGGGATCGTATTCCACGCTCCACTGCACGCCGTCGGGGAACGTCTTCGCCAGTTCGGCCATCTTCACGCGCACCGCATCGGAGAGCGCGATCGAGTTCGCCCCCGGCGCCTCGAAAATCACGATCGCGGCCGCGTCCTCGTTATCGAGCAGCGAGCGCAGCGCGTAGGTGCTGGCGCCGAGTTCGATGCGCGCGATGTCGCGTAGGTGGGTGATGGCGCTGCCATCGGTCTTGAGCACGATGTCGCCGAAGGCTTCCGGGGAATCGATGCGGCCCTGCGCGTTGATGGAGAGCTGCACGCCGCTACCGTTCGGCATCGGCGCGGCACCGATGGCGCCGGCCGAGACCTGCTGATTCTGCTCGCGCACCGCATTCAACACGTCGTTGGCGGTCAGGCCACGCGTGGCGGCCGCATCCGGATCGAGCCAGATGCGCATGGCGTAGTTGCCAGCGCCGAAGGCCAAGGCCTGGCCCACGCCCGGCAAGCGCGCGAGTTCATCCTTCACTCGCAGGTTTGCGAAGTTGGACAAGTACAGCGCGTCGTAGCGTTTGTCGGGCGAGGTGAGGTGCACCACCATCGTGATGTTGGGCGAGGATTTCGCGGTCGTGACACCAAGTTGACGCACCGATTCCGGCAGACGCGGCAAGGCCTGCGCCACTCGGTTCTGCACCTGCACCGCGGCCAGGTCGATGTCGGTTCCCTGGGCGAACGTGACCGTCAGGATCATGGTGCCGTCGGAGGCAGCGACCGATTTCATGTAGATCATCCGCTCCACGCCATTCACCGCTTCTTCCAACGGTGCCGCGACCGTATCGGCAATCGTTTTCGGATTCGCGCCCGGATAAATCGCGGTGACCTGCACCGAGGGCGGCACCACTTCCGGATATTCGCTGATGGGTAGATTCGGAATCGCGATCAGGCCGGCGACGAAGATCAGGATCGACAGCACCGCCGCCAGGATCGGCCGGTCGAGGAAGACCTTGGAAAAATCGGAGTGCGCCACGAGTCAGCCCTCAGCCGTTGCTGAAGCATCCGCGGCTGGCGCATTCGTGGCCTCGGGCGGCGGCGCCGCGGGAGCGTCCAGCGCTGGCGTCGCGGGCGCATCCATCGGCACATCGCGTGGAGCCAATGGCTGGCCCGGAAAGAAGATCTTGCGTACGCCGTTCACCACCACGCGATCGGTCGCCGTCAATCCGCTCTCGACTACGCGCAGGCCATCGATGGCTTCGCCCAGCACGACATCCTTGCGCAGCGCGGTGTTGCCTTCGCCCAGCACCCAGACGTACTTGCGATCCTGGTCGGTGAGCACGGCTTGATCGTGGATCAGTAAGGCTTCGCTCGGCGTCGCTCCCATCAGGCGCACGCGGGCAAACAGGCCAGGCGTAAAAACGCCGTCGGGATTCGCAAGGACCGCCCGGCCGCGGATGGTGCCGGTGGCCGGATTGATGGCGTTATCGACGAAATCCATATGGCCGCGATGCGCGAACGTCGACTCATTCGCGAGTGCGACTTCAACCGGATTGGCGGCGTCGCGCGAACTCTGGCGCTGGCCGTCGCGCGCCATGACCTGATAACGCAGGTAGGCGCGCTCGTCGCCTTCAAATACCACGTGCACCGGATCCATCGACATCAACGTGGAGAGCAGGGTTTCGCCGGGTGCGACCAGATTGCCCGGCTTCACCAGCGCCGCGCCGATGCGACCGGTGATCGGCGCTTCGATGCGGGTGAAGCTCAAGTTCAACTGCGCCTGCTGCAGGCGCGCATCGGATGCGAGGCGATCGGCGTGCGCCTGGGCCAGCTCACCGCGGCGGGTTTCCAGTTCACCCTTGGACACGGCACGCGCGGATACCAGCACCTCGCTGCGAGCGGTTTCGCTCTTCGCCAGTTCGACCCGGGCGCTGGCGCGCGCTACATCTGCCCGCGCGGCTGCGACCGCGGCGCGATATTCGCGATCGTCGATGGTAAACAGCAGATCGCCTTTCGCCACGGTACCGCCTTCGTGGAAATGCACGCCAGCCAGAAAGCCCGCGACGCGCGGACGCAACTCGATGGATTGCACGGCTTCGATGCGGCCACTGTATTCGTCCCAATCATTGACCTGTTTCTGCACTACGGCCGCGACGGACACATCGGGCGGCGGCATCTGCGGCGGTTCGCCGCCGCCGCCACAGGCGGGGATGAGCGCGGTCAGAATGAGCAAAGCGGTGATCCGGATGCGGGGCAGGAGCAGGTGTGTCATCGGAGGTCTCGGTTAGGGTTTCTTGTTGCTTTTGGTTTTGGACTTGGTTTGGCTTGCAGCAGGATCCGGATGCGCCGGCGCCCATTCGTGTGCCAGGCGTTCGAGCAGCGCGACCAGATCCGCGCGCGCGGTCGGCGTCAGCGCGTGGAATTCGAACAATTCGTCCCAGAACAGGCCAATGGCTGCGAGCCGCAGCACGTATTCGCGCAACGAAGCCTCGTCCCAGGTCTCGTTGGCATAGCGTTCGCGCAGCTCGGCACGACACCCGTCGAGCAGATCGGGCTGATGCATCGCGGCGCTCAACATGCCGGAAACGAAGCGCCGACGCTCATCATCTTGCGATGTGTGGGAACGAATGAAACCGATCAGGTCGGACAGCCGCGGACAGGCAACATCGCAAGGGGCCGAAGCGGCTTCCGCGGTCTTCCACTGCGCTTGGTCGTGTTCCAGCAGGCCCTTGAGCAGGGCATCCTTGGTCGGGAAATGGTAGGTGATGCCGCCGCGGGTCACGCCGCTTTCGGCCGCCAGTTCGTCGTAGGTCAGATGGCCGGCACCGCGGCTTTCGACGATACGACGGGCGGCCAGCAGGACTTTGTCACGGGCTTTTGGCTGTCGGGTCATGGGCATAACTATACAGTATGTTCTGTATAGTTATCTTTGAATGTTTCATGACACCAGCCCAACCTCGAACCAACGTTTCCCCGCTTGGGGGGCGAGGCGCAAAGTAGGGCGCACCCGTTGCGTTGCCGCGCGACCCGTGCGCCAGGTTGCGTTGTCAGATTCCGCGCGCGAGTTTTTCAGCCAGCCCGGTATAGCGGGCGGGTGTCAGCGCCAACAAGCGCTGCTTCGCCTCATCCGGCAACTCCAGGCCGGCGATGAATGCACGCATGGTGGCCTCCGTCATGCCCTGGCCGCGCGTGAGCGCTTTCAGTTGCTCGTAGGGTTCCGGCAGGCCGTGGCGACGCATCACGGTCTGGATCGGTTCGGCCAGGACTTCCCAGGCCGCGTCGAGATCGGCGTCAATTTTCTCCGCTGCGACGGTGAGTTTACCGAGGCCTTTGGCGAGCGAATCCAGCGCGATCAAGGTGTGGCCGAACGCGGTGCCAAGCGCACGCAACACGGTGGAATCGGTGAGATCGCGCTGCCAGCGGCTGATCGGCAACTTGGCACTGAAATGCTCGAACAGCGCGTTGGCGATGCCGAAGTTGCCTTCGGCATTCTCGAAGTCGATCGGGTTGACCTTGTGCGGCATGGTGCTGGATCCGACTTCGCCTGGCTTGAGCGTCTGCTTGAAGTAGCCCAGCGCGACATAGCCCCAGAGGTCGCGGCAGAGATCGATCAGGATGGTATTGACTCGGCGCAGGGCGTCACCGATTTCGGCGATTGAGTCGTGCGGCTCGATTTGGGTGGTGTAGGGATTGAAGTCCAGTTTCAGGCTCTCCACGAAGCGCTGTGCAAGGCCTGGCCAATCGACGTCGGGATACGCCACGACATGCGCGTTGTAGTTGCCGACTGCGCCATTGATCTTGCCGGACAATTCAACGGCCATGAGCGAATGGCGCTGGCGTACCAGTCGCGCCACCACATTCGCGACTTCCTTCCCAAGGGTCGTGGGCGACGCGGTCTGGCCGTGAGTGCGCGACAGCATCGGCTGCGCGGCCTGGGCGTGGGCGAGCGTCCGCAGCGTGTCGATCACACCATCGAGCGCCGGCATCAACACCGTGGCGCGCGCTTCCTCCAGCATCAGCGCATAGCTGAGATTGTTGATGTCTTCCGAGGTGCAGGCGAAGTGGACGAATTCCAGTGCCGGCCGCAGCGCGTCATCGTTCTCCAGCCGCTGCTTGATGAAATATTCGACGGCTTTCACGTCGTGGTTGGTAGTACGCTCAATC
>JBKJTK010000121.1:0-2904 GCA_046590875.1 Chiayiivirga sp. | reverse complement strand
CGTCAGCGCATGGGTGGCGTAGTAGTGCCGATCCAGGTCGCTGATTTGCAACTCGGCTTTGTAGACGGTGGCCTTGAGCGCCATCGAGAAGTCCGGAAGGAGAAGCGGGCGCCATTGTAGGGCGTAGCCCGGCCCTCGCCGCGACAGGTCGACTATTCGACCTCCGCCAACACCCGCGACGCATGTCCTTCGAGTTTCTCGGCATGCGTGCGCAGCTCTTTCAGTGTCACGGTCTCGCGGCGCATCAGCAGCACCGTCAGCGCGTCCAGATCGGCGCCAGCGTCGACGCGCAATTCCTTATCGAGTGCGGCGAACAGCGCGACCGCCTTGCGGGTTCGGTCACGCTCGGACGTTGTGGCGCGCAGGGTGGCGACCTTTGCGCCCGATTGGTCTGCGGCCTTGATCGCTTTCTGGAAACGTTCCTCGGAAATCAGGCCGGACCGGCGGCCGATTTCGAGCGAATAAAACTCGGCAATTCCCTCGGCGATCCAATCGTCGTCGCCGTCGCCGCGGATGTTGGTAACGACATGTATCAGCTCATGCAGTAGCGGGCTGGTGCCGTTGGCGCTGAGCAACGGGCGATCCGCATGCAGCCAGAGCGAACCCGGCGCCGACAAGCCGCCGCGCCACATTGGGTCCCCACTGCGCACGAGCAGAACTTTCCGTGGCAGCTCGCCGAACGCCTTGCGCATTTCGGGCAGGGCCTGCCTCAACAGCGCCATCGTTACCGCCGCATCGAGGCGTTCCTTCTTCGGAGCCACAAGGGCGATCTTGGTACCGGCGATCGTTTCGCGCGAGGTAGACAGATTCCCGGCTGCGATCCAGCCGACCGGACGGTCGTAGCGGCGTTCGGCATTGGTGACTGCAAACGCGCCGCCCGACACTTTCGAGAAAGGCGTCTCCGCGTCGTCCCATCCCGCCGGCAACTTGAATTCCAGCCGTGCGGTGCTGCCGCTGCCCTTGGTCGCTCCGATTTTCGCCGCCGCAAACAGCCGGTCTCCGCGGGTGATGACCCAATCGGGCGTCATTCGCGAGTCGTATTCGCCATTGCTGCGGCGATGGTCCACGGCGACCTGATAGCGCAGCGTGCCGCCCTCGCGCGGGGGCTGCCACAGCACCCGGTCCCCGGTTCGCTGTACGGAACCGTCACCGCCGACGGCGCTGTAGGTAGCGCTCGGCATGTCCAGATCCAGGCTCATCAGCCGGCCCGTGCCGCGTTGCGTGCGAATTTCGACCATCGCTTTGCCGGTTGCCGGAAGAAACTGGACCGAATAGCTCACCTCGTACTTGGGCTTCTCGACGGCGCAGGCGGGCGTTGTGACAAGACTCAGCGCCAGGGCAAGCGCAGCGAGCAGGGCGGGTCGATTCATGGAGACACCTGGTTGATTCGGCTGTCGCAGTCTAGCGGCGTGCAACCAAGCCGTGTCGTACACGGGCTGAATGGTGTGCCGGCATCGGCGACGGAAGCGGAATCATTGCCGCACATCGGGCATGCGCTATCCTCGTTGGCGGCGCCGACCGCCAACTTCAACGCGCAAGCGCAGACGCGCACACGTCAAGGGAACAATGATGAAAACTTCCATGATCGCCTGGACCATCGCACTGGCGCTGAGCGCCGTGGCTGCACACGCCGCCGAAACCATCCGCTACGTCGTGCTTGTCGATGGCGGCAAGAAAGCCGGCGAGCAAGTGGTCGAACATGGAGATGACGGTCGCACCAAGGTGCATTTCATCTTCAAGGACAACGGCCGCGGCCCGGAACTGGACGAGGAATATTCACTGCTGCCCGACGGCACCTACGCCGATTACAAGGTCACCGGCACCACGACGTTTGGTGCCAAGATTGAGGAGAGCTTCCGTCGCGAAGGCAACAAGGCGATCTGGAAATCCACCTCCGAGGCCGGCGCGAAAATCGTTGCTGGCTCAGCGCTGTACATCCCGCTCGGTGGCACGCCGCAGAACAGCTCCATCGCCATGACCCTGCTCGCGAAAAGTGCCGACGGTACGCTGCCGATGCTGCCCGCCGGCACGCTGCGTCAACGCGTGCTGCAGGAACTCGAAGTCGAAAGCGATGGCGAGCGAAAGACGGTGCAATTGGTCGCGCAGACCGGTTTGGGCCTGAGTCCGCAGCTGGCCTGGGCCACCAAGGCGGACGCCGCCGCCAAGCAGGACGCGCGGATGTTCGGCTTCATCGTCCCGGGCTACATGGTTGCGATCGAGGAAGGCTGGGAACGCAACGCCGAGAAGATGACCGAGATCCAGCAGGCCGCGGAAGGCACGATGGTGAAGGGTTTCGCAGCGCGCCAGTTCGTGATGCTCAAGGGCCTCACCGTGGTGAAGAACGCACGCGTGTTCGACAGCGTGAAGGGCACGCTCGGCGCGGCGAGCGATGTCTACGTGCTGCGCGGCCGCGTCACGGCGATGCTGCCGGCGGGCTCACCCCATGCCGGCGTGGAGAACGAGATCGATGCCGCCGGGCGCGTGATGCTGCCTGGCCTTTTCGACATGCACGGACACGAATCCGGGCGCTGGAACGGTGGACTGCATCTGGCCGCCGGCGTCACCACCGTGCGCGACATGGGCAACGACAACAAAACCTTGCAAGGTTTGATCGAAGAAACCCAACGGGGCGAAATCCTCGGACCGCAGATCGTCCCGGCCGGCTTCCTCGAAGGCGAGAGCAACTTCTCGGCGCGCAATGGTTTCGTCATCAAGAACCTGGACGAGGCCAAGCATGCGATCGACTGGTACTCGACCCACGGCTACCCCCAGCTGAAGATCTACAACTCGTTCCCAAAGGACATCCTCAAAGACACCGTCGCCTACGCCCACGGCCGCGGGATGCGCGTCAGCGGCCACGTGCCGGCCTTCCTGCGCGCGCAGGACGTGGTGGACTACGGCTTC
>JBKJTK010000047.1:0-12730 GCA_046590875.1 Chiayiivirga sp. | reverse complement strand
GGTGTTCACCGCGACGGCGAGCAGCTCGAACTGATCGCGGCTGATGCTCCCGCCGTCGAGCGCAGCCTGCAGCTCCTTGATGTACACCGTCGCCACGAACACGTTGTCGCTGATCGCCGAGAGCGCGCCGTTGGCGACATACATCAGGGCGAGCTGGGTCGCGCCGTCGGCCGCCAGTACCGGCTGGATGATGGGCTGGAACAAGCCCTGGTCCTGGATCACCGCCACCACGGCGAAGAACGTGACCAGCAGCGCCGTGAACGGCAGGGCCTCCTCGAATGCCGGTCCGATGCGCCGCTCGTCCACCACGCCGCACAGGGACGTCGCCAGCACAATCACCGCCAGGCCGATCAGGCCCACTTCGGCCACATGGAACAACAGGCCCACGACCAGGAACAGAGCGGCCAGTGCCTGGGCCCAGAGCCGCACCCACTGCGCGCGCGAGCGGCTGGCTCGCTGCCGCCGGGCGTGGCTGGCGATGATCTCCCGCACCGGCGCCGGCAATGGTTCGCCGTAGCCGAACCAGGCGAAGCGCTCGACCAGGAAACAGGTGAGCAGGCCGACCGCGAGCACCGGCAGCGTCACCGGACTCATGCGCAGCGCGAACTCCACGAAGCCCCAGCCGGCGGCCTCGCCGATCAGCAGGTTCTGCGGCTCGCCGACCAGGGTGCAGACGCCGCCGAGCGCCGTGCCGACCGCGGCGTGCATTACCAGGCTGCGCAGGAAGCGACGGAAGCGCGCCAGCTCGTCGCAGCGCGCCGCATCCACTTCGTCGTCGTTATCCGGATTGTGGTCGTCATCCTCGCCGCGACCCGAGGCCACGCGGTGGTAGAGCGCATAGAAGCCGGTGGCGACGGCAGCCACGACCGCCACCACCGTAAGCGCATCCAGGAAGGCCGAGAGCACCGCAGCAACGCCGGAGAAAACCAGAGAAAGCGCGATCTTAGAGCGCACCCGCACCAGCAACGCGGTGAACACGAACAGCAGCAGATCGCGCAGGAAATAGATGCCGGCCACCATGAACATCAGCAGCAGGATGACCGAGAAATTGGCGTCGACCTCGTGCGCGACATGCTCGGCCGAGGTCAACCCGAGCAGCACGGCCTCGAGCGCCAGCAGCCCGGCCGGCTGCAGCGGATAGCACTTCAGCGCCAGCGCCAGCGCGCCGATGAACTCGAGCAGCACCACCCAGCCCGCCACGAAGGGCCCGAACACCGCGAGCACGAACGGATTGAGCAGAAGCGCCGACAGCAACGCGAGCTTGTACCAACGCGGCGCATGACCGAGGAAGACGCGGAAGACCGTCTGCGGCCACGATCCGTGAGTTTGCTTCTCGATAGGACGAACAGTGTTCTGCATTCGGCGCGATCCTTTGGCGGCGGGTGGCGCCGCGCAGCGGCCCGCGTTGGCCCGGGCCTGTGGTCGGCGCGGGCTCGGACCCCGAACTCTAGCCGGTGGCGCAGGCCAGGGCGAGGCCGCGCCGGCTTGCCGCATCGCAAAACCACGTCGCGTTCTCACTGCGATACGCTGACGGCCTCGACCACTGCCGGCCCGGTTTGCGAACGGCCCGGCCCGCAGGAGTCCCGATGCTTTATCCGATCCTCTACATCATTGCGGGTCTCATCCTTCTCGCGCTGGGCGCCGAGGGACTGGTGCGAGGCAGCTCCAGCGTGGCGTTGCGGCTCGGGGTCACACCCCTGGTGATCGGGCTCACCATCGTCGCTTTCGGCACCGGGACCCCCGAGTTGCTGGTCAGCGTGGAAGCCGCCACCTCCGGCAACAGCGGCTTGGCCCTTGGCAACATCGTCGGATCCAACATCAGCAACATCGCGTTGATCCTGGGGTGCGCAGCGTTGGCGCGGCCGATGCGGGTGCGCTCGGTCCTATTGCGGCGCGAAGTGCCGCTGATGATCGCGGTAACTCTGCTGCTTTGCGTGATGTTGCTCGACGGGGGACTGAGCCGACTCGACGGCGCGATCCTGCTCGTCGGCGCCGTCGTGTACACCGTGGGGGCCTATGTGTTCGCCAAGCGGGATCGCGACCGCGAGGTGGCGGCTGAATTCGCCGATGCGATGCCGGCGGTCACCGGAACTCCCTGGATCGATGCGCTCTACATCGTGGGTGGGCTGATCGCTCTCATGCTCGGCGCGAAGCTGCTGGTGAGTGGAGCTACCGTCGTGGCCGAGGCCCTCGGCATGAGTCAGGTCGTGATCGGTTTGACCGTGGTTGCCATCGGCACGAGCATGCCCGAGCTGGCGACCTCCGTAGTGGCGGCAATGAAGGACGAGGCGGACGTTGCCTTCGGCAATGTGCTGGGTTCGAACATCCTCAACATCCTGTTCATTCTGGGCCTGGTGGCACTGATCCGACCCTTCGGTATCGAAGGGCTGGCGACCCTCGACCTAGTGGTGCTGGCGGGCAGCGCAATCCTGCTGCTGCCGCTGATGTGGCGCGGATCGATCCTCAACCGCTGGGAAGGAGCAGCACTCCTCGCCGGTTATGCGCTCTACGTCGCCGTGCTCGTATCTCGCTGACCTGGAGCGGCGAAACCTTTCCCGTTCCTCGCCTTCCAGCCCCTATTTCGCCTGTCGAAAGACGCCGTCATCTCCCGGTCCGGACCAGCAACGACGCGGTTCGAATCCAAGGACGACCGTCGATTGAACCGAGCGCTGTCTTCCGCGCACCTTGGATATATGAACGTACTGGACGGCAACCCGTGAACCGGGACAACGAGCGCATATACGACGAGTTCCTTGTAGCTGCCGCGATCACGGGCGACCAACCGGCGCTCACGCGCCTCGTCGCCCGCTGGCATCCCAAGCTACTTCGCCATGCCTGGCGCGTGCTCGGCGACGCCGAGCGTGCGAAGGACATGGTGCAGGAAGCGTGGGTAGAGATTCTTCGGGGTCTCGCGCGGCTCGATGACGTGGTCGCCTTCCCGGCCTGGGCCTACCGGATCGTCACGCGTCGTTGCCAGCGCGCGTTCCACCGGGATTCGCGGGAGCCATTCGAGCCGGCAGGAGACGAAGAGGAAGCGGCCCCGCATGTGCCGGAGCATGCGTCAGGCGAGTTCGCCGTCGAGTTGTCCATCGTAATGGACGCGATCGGCATGCTCCCTGGCCCGCAGCGCGCGGCCCTGGCGCTGTTCTACATCGAAGAACTAAGCGTGGCGGAGATCGCCATCGCAACGGACGTTCCACCGGGAACGGTCAAGACCCGGCTGATGCATGCGCGGCGGAAAGTCCGCGCGCTACTGGAAGGAGAAGACTCATGAGCAAGATCGACGAATTGATCAGCGGTGCGCTTTCGGCAGAGGATCGCGCGTTGCTCGCCAGTCACGGCGAGCCAGGCTACCTCTCTCAGGCTTTCGGTTTGTTCCGTGGCCCAATGGCTTCGGTGATGTGGTTGGTGAACATCGCCGCTGGGGTCGCGTTCCTGGCCGGCGCGTATGCGCTGTGGCAGATGTTCAGCACTTCGGAGGCGCTGGTCGCGGTGAAGTGGGGAATCGCCTCGCTATTCCTGTTCCAAGTCACGACTCTGTGCAAGAGCTTCATGGGAACCCACATGGAAGCCAATCGCATGTTGCGCGAGCTGAAGCGCGTGGAATTGCAGCTGTCCTTGCTGCGCTCCGATGCAGGCCGAATTGCTTGAAGCCCGATCTGGCGTCAGCTCTCCCTGACGCCGGATCAACCAACGGCCGCATGCAGCGTCAGTCCGGTTGGCCCGCTGGTGGATCCACACTGAGTTCTGGACGAGAGATTCTGGTTGCGTACTTGGTCAAGAACCATTGGTCGATATTCGCTCGATTGCGCAACCTGCGGATTTCGCGTCCCCACGCCGGGTGCTCCGATTGAGCGCAATCTGTACACGCCTCGCGCCTATCGATGCCAGCGAGGAGATCATCGCGAGCATCAGTCAACTCGCTGATGGCGGCGTTCGGTAACGCAACCCAAGCCTTGACGCAACGTGGACACATGCGCGAAATAAGTTCTCCCCGAGCTGGTCGACATAACCCTGCTGTTACTGACTCTCCACCGCCCAGGGCTTATCGTTGGGGTGCCATCGTTCCAGACAGCGATGGCCCTGCCGGCTCCCGGGTTCTTTCCCGCCGGGAAGCCGGCAGTTTCTTTTGTTGCGTTCGTTGCGGGTAGCGTTTCTCCACGGGCGAACCGCTACGATCGCGGTTGGCCGCTGAGGCTTCGAACGAGGTGTCCCGCGCTTGTCTACGCGTCGTCGTCTTTCTCAGCTGCTGCTGGCGAGCCACTTGGGTGCGTTGCTCATTTTCGCCTTCATGCTGCTCGCCAGTGGGTTCGGTACGATCCGCACCGCGGTGATCGGGCAGGCCCGCACGGAGGCCGAGCGAGGGGTGACCGAGGCACGCAAGCAACTGGTCGACTGGCGCCGCGAGCTCAGCGTCGCTGCAGATCTCCTCGCCGAGCAGCCCACGCTTCGTTTCTATCTTGAGACTGGACAGCTGACCAAGGCGCGGGAGCTCGTGAAGGACTTCCATGCCACCAGCGACGTCGAATCACTTCAGGTTGAGTGGGACGGAAGGATCCTTGCCACCGTGGGGCCGATCCCGCCGCAGCCGATCACGGGCCTGAGTTTCGATCCTCGCGGCGTGGTCTGGCGTGTATTCCGTCGGGGTATTCCTGAGTTTCCACAGGCCTCGATACAGGTCGCAGAGCGCCTGGGGGAACGCCTACGTCCGGCTTCGTCGTTCGTCGCGATCCGTCTGGAGTCCGTCCCCGTTGACCTGCGCCCTGGCAGCGAGTGGGAGCGGACAATCCAGGGGGTTGCGGAAAGCGGAGAGCCGATGACCATTGAGTCGATCGACGACGTGGCCGCGGCGCGCATTGTCAGTCTGCGAACGGGCGAGAACCTGCCCGCGGCGATCCTGAGTGCAAGCGTGGGTCAGGATTGGGTCAGGCGACGGATCCTGGAGTGGTACACGGCCTTCGGCGTGTCAATCGCCGTGGCGTTTCTGATCGCCTTGAGTCTGGCTGTGCTCGTGGCTTCCCGGATTGCCCGTCCGTTTGCCCAGGTCGCCGACGACGCCGAGCGGCTCGGTAATGGCGACCTCGAAACCGCTGTTCCGCGCCCGGTGACCTTCTTGGCGGAGCCGATCCGCCTGGCCGACAGCCTTGAGAAGATGCGAGCGCAGGTTGGGATCTCGAATGCCTCGGAGCGCAGCCAACGCGAGGAGCTCGACACGGTACTCGACGGCGTTGATGAAGGAATCGTAGCCATCGACACGGAAGAGCGCATCCACTACGCCAATCGGCAGTTTCTCGAGTTGGTCAAGCGCCCGAGGGAGGACGTGATCGGTCGACCGATCGACGAAGTGATCGAGCCATTGGATGCGATGGAACAGACTTCGGAGCAGCGCAGTGCGTTACCGGCCCTGGAACGCTATACGGCGCACGGGCTGCTACGCCCGCTCACGGTACGACGCCTGGCCGCGAGCGGCAACCGCCAGGTTCTCGTGGTGCGCGAGGAGAACGCGATCGAGGCCGCACGTGCCATGCGAGATCGCATCCTGGCGAACCTGTCGCACGAGTTTCAGACGCCGCTTTCGGCGCAGATCGCGTCCATCGAATTGCTTCGTGACCATCTCAAAAAGGGCAGGGATCCGGTCTCCATACGATTGGTCGATGCGCAATACCGCGGCACCGTGCGGTTGTCGCAGTTGGTCGAGAACCTCCTCGACAGCGTCCGCATCGAAAGCGGGGAGATGCGTCTGCGCCGCCAGCGCGTCGACCTGGCCCAAGTCGTCGAGGACGCGCTGGCGTTGATGCAACCGCTGCTCGAGTTGCGTGGCCAGCGAATTGTCAAGTCGGTGACCTCAGGGCCGTACCTTGTCGGTGACGCCCAGCGCCTTCACTCCGTGCTGGTGAATCTGCTCGCCAATGCGAACAAATTCGCACACACCGGGTCGTCGATCTGGGTCGAGATGGAGTGCACCGAGGACTGGATATCGGTCTGGGTGGAGGACGAGGGCCCCGGCCTGCCGCCTTCATTGACGGTGCGAGACCTGTTCGCGCCTTTCCGGCGCGCACCAGACGAGGAGCCGAGTCAGCGTGGAAGCGGATTGGGGTTGGCGATCGTTCACGCGGTGGTCGCGGCGCACGGCGGCCAGGTCCGTGTCGAGACGCCGCTGCATGGCGGCGGCGCGCGCATCGGCATGAGTTTGCCCCTGGGGCCCGAGGCATGAACATCCTGATCGTCGATGACGACGTCGAACTGGTTGGCCTGCTCAGCTACGCTTTGGAAACGGCAGGCTACAACGTCGGAACGGCATTCGACGGGAAGGAGGCCGTGGCCAAGGTGCGCGAGCACAAGCCGGATCTCGTGATCCTCGACGTGAACTTGCCGAACCAGGACGGATTCGGGGTCCTCGCGGACCTGCGAAAGTTCAGCCAAGTGCCGGTGATCATGCTGACCGTGCGTGCGACCGAAGAGGATGAGATCCAGGGACTGGACCTCGGCGCCGACGATTATCTGCGCAAGCCCTTCAGTCCGCGTGCGTTGCTCGCGCGGGTCAGATCGCACCTGAGGCGCAGCATCGATCCGGGCGAAGAGCCGGTGCTCACCCTGGGAACGATCAGTCTGGATGTCGAGCGTTGCGACCTGCGCGTCGGAGCCGGGGACGCGCAGCGCCTTTCACCGCTCGAGGCGCGGCTCATGCAGGCGCTCCTGGCAAACCGCGGACGCCCCGTGGACGCGGATCGCCTGGTCCATCTGGTCTGGCTCGACCGCAGCACGGCGGATCGCGAATTGCTGAAGCAAGTGGTGCACCGGCTACGGCGCAAGCTTTCAGCCGCGGGCGGCCAAGGGGCGTGGATCGAATACATCGCCGGCGCAGGCTACGCCATCGCGACGTTACCTGTGACCTGAGCCGCGTCCGTGGCTAACGTCGTCGCTGCCGGCTCCCGGGCGGCGGTGGTTCGGGCGAGCCAGTCGACGACACTCGACAAGGCCTCTTCGCGGGCTCGACAACGATTCCGTTCCGCCCGGTACACCGAGAGCTGGGCATGCGCGCTGGTACCGCGACGGACGATGGTGCGCAGATGTGCCAGGTCCGCTTCGCAGTCCAGGGCTCGGGCATCGGGCGCGACGAGCTCGAGCATCTCCTCCAGTGCCGAGACAAAACCGCAGGCCGTACCCGACGCTTCGTCTATGAACTCCGCGCCCGTGCCGTAACGCTTCGCCCGCCACCGATTCTCTTCGATGACCCGGCGTGAGATCGACGAGCGGCTGGCGCCCAGCATCGGCTGGCGCAGATGTGCACGAACCAGACAGCGGAAGGCCGCCGCAATAGCCAGCGCGTCATCCACGCGCGTGCACGCGTCTGCGATTCGCAGCTCCAACGTCGGAAATCGCGCCGAGGGGCGAACCGCCCACCACAGGTCGCTCCCATCGCCCAGCGCTCCACAGCCGGCGAGCAGGCGCACGAAAGCATCGTACTCACCCTCGTTCGCGAAACTGTCGGGAATGCCGGATCTCGGCCATTCGTCGTAGGCCGCTTGGCGGTAGCTGAGCAGCCCTGTCCGGCGTCCGTTCCAGAATGGCGAGGACGTCGACAACGCCAGCAGCATCGGGACCCATGGCATCAACCGGTTCATGACGACCACCCGGTCGTACCCTTCCGGAACGCCTACGTGGACGTGCAATCCACAGAACAGGTTGCGACGGCCGACAATCTGGAAATCATCGATCAGCCGCGTGTATCGCGCCTTGTCGGTGTGTTTCTGATCTTCCCAGGCACCGAACGGATGCGTACCGGCTGCCACCAGTGCCAAGCCGAAGCGCGAGGCGATCTCCGCCAGGTGTCGCCGAAGGTGCTGCAGCGATTCGCGTGCTTCTGGCGCGCTGTGAAGCACCGGCGTCGCGATTTCTATCTGGGGCCGCAGAAGCTCCTCACCAACGCGGTCGCCGAGCTCCCGGCGACAGCTACGCATGAAATGTGCCGGCACGTCGACTGCGAGGTTGCGCGTGGCGGGATCGACAAGAAAGAACTCCTCTTCGATGCCGAAGGACAGCTCGTGGCGCTGCTTCGACCTGCGGGAAGGTCGTGCCTGCGCGGTGGGGATTGGCTTGCTCATGGCGCAATGGTCGCAGGCAAGACGGTGAGACCGCAGTCGCACGCGGTTACAGCGCAGTAGCAACTTGCTTGGCGCAACGGACGCCAGCGCGAACCGCGCGAACTTGAAGCGCTCGCACTCGCAAGAGTGTGAGCCCAAGGGGTTCTGTCGATCACGAACAGCGTCTAGACTGAGAGTCTCTCCGTGATGGATAGGTTGATGCCGTGGCCATCTCGCGCGTTTTCCGTCTGTCGCTTTCCACCAGCGCGATAGCGAGTCGCTCCACCATCGCGTCGCGTGTCGTGCGGCTGGCCAGAACCCAAGAGTGGGGTGCGACCCAGTAGCACAACGGTGGCGCGAAATGCCGCGCTACACCCAGCCGCAGGAGTGCCTATGACAGTGGACGTGCGCCCCCTCGTCGGCCTCTCGCCCCGCTTGTTGCGCGCGGTGCCGCGTGAACTCGGATTTCGTGGCAAGACTCTCCAGTACCTGGAGCAATCCGTGGCGAACTGGGTGATGTCGCATGAGGCCTTGACGGTAATGATTCCTTCCCCCATCCGGGGAAGCCATTGGCGCGATCCGCCGGTCTCGGCTGTCGATTTCGCCCGGCGGCTGGACGGGCTGGTGCTGCAGGGCGGTGCCGATATCCACCCCAGTTGCTACGGTCAAGAGCCGCGTTATCCCGGGCACGTGACGGACCTGATCCGCGATCAATTCGAGCTAGCCTTGCTGCACGCTTTCGTCGCGGAAGGCAAGCCAGTGCTGGGCATCTGCCGCGGCATGCAATTGATCAACGTCGCGTTCGGCGGCACCTTGCACCAGGACTTGGTGTCGGACCACGTGAGCCAGTACCCGCACAGCCTGGCCGAGGCCGAGGAAGAATATCGGCACGGCATCGAGTTTGAGCCGTCCAGCTGGTTGAGCGCACTCTACGAAGGTCGCGCGCGCGATCAAGTGAATTCGATTCACCATCAAGGAGTGGACGTGCTCGGCGCTGGCCTCACGGTGGAAGCCCGCGCTTCCGATGGCGTGGTCGAAGCCATCCGGCACCCCGATCATCGTTTCCTGGTCGGTGTGCAATGGCATCCGGAATTCCACGACCAACGTTTTCCGGACCTTTTGACCTCCGAGCCGTTGATGCAGGCATTCCTGGCGGCTGCCAGTACGACTCCGGCGGTGGAGCCATGAAGCAGGAGCGCGTGCCGGACGGATTGAGGCGCTTCCTGCTGGGCGTGATCGCCTCCGTGCCCCATCTCGAAGCGCTGCTGCTGCTGCGCGGTGAACCGGGGACAGCATGGAACAAGCGCGCTATGGCCCAGCGCCTCTTCGTGTCGGAACGGCGCGCGGATGCCATCCTGGCAGATCTGCAGCAACAAGCGCTGGTAACAGAGTCGGCATCCGGCGTCTTCCGGTACGCACCTGCGGACGAAGAAAAACGTTCCACCATTGAGCAGCTAGCCCACTACTACAGTCGGCATATCGTCGAGGTGGCTAGCCTGCTGCATGCCAAGCTCGAGCGCCAAGCACTCGAGTTCTCGGAGGCATTCCGCTTGAGGAAGGAGCCGTAATGGAAATGGCCGCAATCATCTATCTACTGTGCGCGCTCACCGCGGCAGGGTGCAGCGCCTTGTTGTTCAAGGGCTACCGAGCGTCGCACTCGCCCCTGTTGTTCTGGAGCGCGCTGTGCTTCGCAGGACTGACCATTAGCAACCTGGTCGTTGTCGTCGACAATGTCTTGCTTCCCATGAGCGATTTCGCGTCTTGGCGAGTAGGTATCGGCGTTGTCTCGATCGGTGTGCTGCTTTACGGCCTCATCTCGGAGTCGCGCTGACATGACCACTTTCCTGCTCGGCGCGTTGGCGATGGGATGCCTGACGGTCTCGATTTTCTTCCTCAAGTTCTGGCGATCGTCCGGCGATCGTCTCTTTCTCTACTTTGCCTTGTCCTTCCTAACCGAGGCAATCAATCGTACTGCCTTCGCGCTAGGCGAATACGCACGCGACGACTCACCCCTGTACTACGGGATCCGGCTGCTGAGCTATTCGCTCATTCTGTGGGCGATTCTCGAGAAGAACTGGCTCAAGCGGCGAACGCAGCGCGATTGAGGCTGACTGCCTCGCGGAGAGCAGCGTGCCCCAAGGAATGTGGCGCGACAGCCACACTCGCGGCGTGACGGTTGAAGAGCGCTGAAGCATGCAAGTTGCCTTTTCGAACAGCGCCGCCTGACTGCAGTGGAGGAAGTCGATGTGCGTCCGTGCAATCGAGTCGAGTCGCGCAGCGCTGCATGCTTGCGCATCGAGATGGCGATTTGCGGGCAATCCGTGTCTTTTGCGCGGCCGCGGGATCGCCAAGCTCATCGGCTACGCGCAACCTGCCTGACTGACGTGCGCGTCGTCGTGGGCGACTGACCGCCCTTGGCCGAACAGCGACCGTCGCAACGCGACCCATTGCGGACATTTACGGAGCGTCTATTTTCGATCCATGCGGATATTTAGATCGCGCGCCGTCTGTGAGCCGACTTCACCGAAGAAGCTCGTGACCGGCACTGGCCGAAACGAACGGTTGATTGCGGGAATGGCAGTGGAGGCCACCACCATCATGGATTAGAGGCGTGACGCCGACCTGTGCGATCTTCCGTCCAGGGAAGGCGCGCTCGAGTGCACGCTTCGCCAGGTCGTCAGTCTCGCGCAGCTTGAGTGGACGCCCATCTTCCCAAAGACGTGCGGTAACGACGACTCCGTTCGCAATGATGAAGTTCAAATATCCTGCGGGTAGGTAATATACGATGCGCTCGCCGGGTGCTGCGCCGTCAAAAAACATCCTCTCATATGGTGTGATGGAGTCGTAGTCGACGCTAGCCGTCATGGGATCGGGCATGGGAACGCGCAAAATTCGAAACGGCTTTCCGTCCTGATCCTTCGCCGCTCGAAGAATTGCGTAGTTCTTCTCCATGCGTCGATAAGTTTCAGCCATAATGGGATAGGTATCCCGCTGCGCCTGCGACACTTCCGCCAACAGGATCGTAGAGGCGTCAGCAAAGCGAGCGAAGACATCGACGTGGCCGCCGGTCCCGATGCCCCACCGCCCATCCTTCAGTCTGCCCCACTCTTCATCTGCGGGTCCCTTATCCATCCAGATCACATTGGGCGTCCCGTGGACCCGAGCGTGCTCCGCCTCGATCTGCGCCAGCGAGAGCTTTGGATTGCGGGCGCGCTCGACCGCCTCGACAAGAAGCAGCGTTCCTCGACCGTTCGACTGCCTCGCGCCCCCTTCGCTGATGAGTTTCGAACTTATGGTCGGCAGGCCAAGGCTGGCAGCAATGACTCGATCCATTGCCTCCGTGCGAGGGTCCGGATGAACGTCGAAGCGATAGTCAGCGAGCGCAAGCCCGCCCTTCTCTGTTCTGAGAAAGAAGGGGCCGGGGTCCTGAATTGCACCGTACGGCTGAGGGTGAAAGAAGAGTTCGACGCGCGAAAGGTCAATCCCCTTGGCCTTGAGCTTTGCCCGAACGACCTGCTCAGCGTCTGCTCGCGGAAGCCGTCGTTTGCGGGCGTATGGCGGCTGCTCGTCAGAAAACATCAAACGGACTTGGACGTACGGAGTGATCACTTTCATCACGTCGATGGCAACATCGGCGAAAGGCGCTGTCCCGAGGAAGCCCTCGTCGCGCCACGAAAGCCAGATGTATTCTTGCGGCTCGAACTCGCCGGGTGCGACATTCCGCGTCGCGGCGGTGGAGGTCTCGGCCGTTGGCTTCGGCCTTGCGTTGGGTTCAATGGCCCCCAGGGTGGCCATCAAAACGCAAATTGCGCATTGGAACATTGTGTGGCGCATTGGAGCGTCCTTCCCTCGTGAAGTCCAGTGTGTGCACCCGGCGGCAGAACAATAACTCCTAGAACCCAAACCGCTCCTGCGACAAGGCAACACCCGCCTCCAGCTTGCCGTCGCCACCGAGCAGACTCCATGCGGGTGGCGCGCCGGCCTTCTCACATTCCAGCAGCAACATCACCGATTGATGAATGCGTTTGGCGCGTGCCGGCTGCGCCATCGCGCGCGTCAGCGATTCCTTGACGGCCTCGACGGTGGGTTGCTTGGCGCAGGCCTTGTCCATGTTCGGCGGCGTGGGATCGCTCGGTGCCACGATGTTGTCCTGGATGATCATCCATTGGTTGAGCAGGATCTTGCCCTGGTCGGGCGAAACCCATTCCACCGTCAACATGGAGGGAGCGACGATGAAGCGGTTGATAAGCGTGCGCTTGCCGATCGTGCCGGCGAGGTAGGAAAGGACCTTGATCGGATCGTCGGTGAGGCGCTTGAGACCCAGCGCCGCTCCGGGCGCCCGTGGATCGGGCGCGTCGCTCAGCTCCTCGGGCCGCAACGCGAGCTGGTTGTCGACCACCCCGCTGTCGTCGAACTCCACGCTGCGCTGCTTGCCGTCGTGAGACAACACCGCGCGGTATACCGTGCGTGGCTGAGGTTCGTTGATATACGAAGCGTCGAGTTCGATCAGGACGGAACGACTGAGATCGGCGTGGTGGCGTGCGCGCTGCGCCAAGCGCTCCAGGCGCTCTGCGCTGAAATCGCCGCGCGCGAGCATCGAGGCCGGGAGCGAGCCGGTGCCCGTCACGCGCTGCGGCAACGTGCGG